>CANOUM010000080.1 GCA_947570515.1 uncultured Clostridia bacterium | reverse complement strand
GGAGCTATCAATTTAAAGCCAGAGAAAAAAACGCTGGATGGCGTATCGATTATTTTATGGTCAGTGAGGCTCTGAAACCGCGCTTACAAGATGCAAAAATTCACGCAGAGGTATTGGGGTCTGATCATTGTCCGGTAGAGCTGGACATTGAAGGATGAAAATCTGACTCTGACAGACAAAACAATCAAAGATATGGTTATTATTACCAAAAATAGATGAGAAATAGCTGGAAAATTCTATAGATTTTCATGAAAAAACGTAAAAATATTGCTTGCTTTTGCAAGAAGGCTATGATACAATAGCAAGCGTGACATTGAGAACGAGGATCTGAAAGGTTGCATAGACACTGATAAACAGTGCGCTGTGGTAATTTTCAGGGAGCGAATGTCAAGTTCAAGAAACTGACGGCAAGGTCACTGTACAATTGATCAGAAGTTGTGTGAATCTCGATTTGCTTGTTTACAAAGAAGAAACACACGGGTAAGTGTACAGTCGTTATTGTCGCAACAACCCTGGATTCGTAAAGAGTCTCAGGGGATTTTATGCGAATAAGGAGGCTGTTTTTTTATGGCAGAGAAGAAATCTACAAAAATCCGCATTACATTAAAGGCATATGATCATCAGCTGATTGATCAGTCCGCACTGAAGATTGTGGAGACAGCAAAAAGAAACGGAGCACAGGTTAGCGGCCCTATCCCGATGCCGACTCACAAAGAAGTGGTAACGATTCTGCGTGCAGTTCATAAATATAAGGATTCCCGCGAACAGTTCGAGCAGAGAACTCATAAGAGACTTATCGATATCCTGCAGCCCAACAAAAAGACTTTAGATGCACTGAGCAAGCTGGAACTTCCGGCGGGCGTAGATATTCAGGTCGCAGCTAAAAACTAAGCGTTCTTTAAATCAATTATAACAAACAAGCAAAGGTACGAATGCAGTTGGTTATTTCAGTTGACATATATTATATCAGCTTAATGACCTAGGATGAACCGTTTAACGACGGGTCCGCTGTAGATTATTAGGAGGTAAATACCATGAAGAAAGCCATTATGGCAAAGAAGATCGGTATGACTCAGATCTTCGATCAGGAAACGGGTGAAATGATTCCCGTAACAGTCCTGGAAGCAGGTCCCTGTGTTGTTACACAGGTGAAAACGGCTGAGCACGATGGATACTGCGCAATTCAGGTTGGATTTGGCGAAATTCGTGAAAAGCTGGTGAATAAGCCTTTGAAGGGCCACTTCGCAAAGGCTGGTGTTTCGGTTAAGAGAAACATTGAGGAATTCAGAATTGAAGGAGCCGAAGGATATGAGCTCGGCGCTGAAATCAAGGCTGATGTGTTTGAAGTAGGCGACAAAGTTGATGTTTCTGGCATCTCCAAGGGTAAGGGGTATCAAGGCGCTATCCATCGTCATGGTTTTGGCCGCGGCCCGATGGAGCATGGTTCTAAATATCATCGCCATGCAGGTTCCATGGGTGCATCCAGTGATCCGGCACGTGTATTTAAAGGTAAAAAGTTGCCTGGTCATATGGGACATGTACAGACAACAGTTCAGAATCTGGAAGTAGTTCGAGTAGATGCAGAGCGCAATCTGCTTTTGATCAAGGGTTCTGTACCGGGACCAAAGAAATCTGTTGTAACTGTTATTGACAGCGTGAAAGCATAATCATAATCGATCAAATGAATCGAATTTTGCCGGCTTTGCCGGCTGAAGGAGGAAAAAACATGGCGAAAGTAGCTGTTTATACAATGGACGGCGCTGAAAACGGTCAGATCGAATTAAAAGACAGTGTTTTCGGCGTAGAAGTAAACGTTCACGTAATGCATGAAGCTGTAGTAGCGCACCTGGCTAATATGAGACAGGGAACACAGAGCGCTAAGACTCGTGCAGAAGTTCGTGGCGGTGGCAGAAAGCCATACCGTCAGAAAGGAACCGGTAGAGCCCGTCAGGGAAGCATCCGTGCTCCGCAGTGGGTTGGAGGCGGCGTTGTTTTCGCTCCCAAACCACGTGATTATTCTAAGAAAATGAATAAGAAAGCACGTCGTTTGGCGATTCGCAGTGCGCTTACCACTCGCGTGCATGACAATAATCTGATTGTTTTGGAAGATATGAATCTGGCCGAAATTAAAACAAAAGCAATGCAGAATGTACTGAATCAGTTTAGCCTGGAAAAAGCGTTGATTGTTTTAAACGGAGAGAATACCAATGCAGTACTGTCTGCTCGTAATATTCCTGGCGTCAAGACAATCCGCGCAGAGCAGATCAATGTATACGACATCCTGAAGTACGAAAATTTCGTTGCAACCAAGGATGCCATCGCGAAGATTGAAGAGGTGTTTGAATAATGGCAGATATCAAATATTATGACGTACTTTTAAAGCCTGTGATCACCGAAAAAAGTATGGAGCTGATGGGCGAAAAGAAATACACCTTCCTGGTACATCCTGAAGCCAATAAGATTCAGATCCGTGAAGCTGTAGAAAAAATGTTTGAAGGTACCAAGGTCCTGAAGGTAAATACCATGAATCGTCGTGGTAAAAACAAGAGAAGAGGTTATATTGTCGGCCGTACCAATGCGATTAAAAAAGCAATTGTAACCTTGACTCCTTATAGCAAGGACATTGAGTTTTTTGAAGGAATTTAATCAATAGAATCAAGATTAAATCCCGGTAATTCCATTCTTAGAAATGAAGTATACCGAAAGGAGAAATAGATAATGGCTATTAAGACTTATAAGCCTTATACCGCTTCTCGGAGAAATATGACGGGTTCTGCTTTTACAGAAATCACAAAAAGTGAGCCTGAGAAGTCTCTGGTTGTTCGTGTTAAAAATACGGCTGGCCGCAATAGTTACGGAAAGATTACAGTACGTCATCATGGCGGCGGTCATAAGAAATTATACAGAATTATTGATTTCAAGAGAAATAAAGACGGAATTCCGGCTAAGGTTGTTGGAATCGAGTATGATCCTAACCGTAGCGCTAATATTGCTTTACTTGCTTATGCTGATGGGGAAAAACGCTATATGTTAGCTCCGGAAGGTCTGAAAGACGGCGATGTTGTCATCAGCGGTGAGAATGTAGAGATCAAAGTAGGCAACTGCCTGCCCTTGAGAAATATTCCGACCGGATCCAGTGTGCATAATATTGAGATGAAACCTGGTAAAGGCGGCCAGATGGTGCGCGCAGCAGGAAATGCTGCACAGCTAATGGCTAAAGAAGGAAAATTTGCAACCTTGCGTTTGCCCTCCGGCGAGATGAGAATGGTTCCGATTGATTGCAGAGCAACGATTGGTACAGTCGGAAACGGTGATCATGAGCTGATTAAAATTGGTAAGGCAGGACGTAAGAGACATATGGGAATTCGTCCCACTGTTCGCGGTTCTGTTATGAATCCTAACGACCATCCGCACGGTGGTGGTGAAGGTAAGGCGCCTGTCGGCCGTCCTAGCCCGATGACTCCTTGGGGTAAACCGGCTCTGGGTCTGAAGACGCGTAAAAAGAAGAAACAGTCTAACAAATATATCGTACGCAGCCGTGCGAAGAACAGTAAATAAGGAGGCATAACAGATGGCACGTTCTTTAAAGAAAGGTCCTTTTGCGGACGCATCTTTGTTAAAGAAAGTTGATGCGATGAACGCATCCGGCGACAAACAGGTTATTAAGACATGGTCTCGTCGTTCCACTATCTTCCCCTCTTTCGTTGGTCATACCTTTGCCGTTCATGATGGAAGAAAGCATGTTCCGGTATACGTGACAGAGGATATGGTAGGTCATAAGCTGGGTGAATTCGTTTTGACCCGTACCTATCGCGGTCATGGAAAAGATGAGAAGAAAGGATCGGTAAGATAATCACAGCTGATTGGTGATATCTTGCGATTGAAATAAGGAGG
The DNA here is from genome assembly GCA_947570515.1 of uncultured Clostridia bacterium. Lineage (GTDB taxonomy): Bacteria > Bacillota > Clostridia > Lachnospirales > Bianqueaceae > CALWPV01. The sequence goes on along the minus strand of CANOUM010000080.1, from coordinate 3,161 downwards.
AAATATCATGGCGAAAGGTCATAGAAGCCAAATTAAGAGGGAGCGTAACGCACAGAAAGATCAGCGTCCGAGAGCAAAAGTTACGTTTGTCCGTATCGCTCCCACTAAGGCAAAGATTGTATTAGACACCATTAAAGGTAAAGACGTAGCGCTTGCTTCCGCTATTCTTGCAGCTACCCCCAGAGAAGGTGCTCGAATCATTGGTAAGGTTTTGGATTCGGCAGTGGCAAATGCTGAATATGCTGCAGCAGAGCGTGATATGGATATTGATGTTTCTAAACTTTATGTACAGGAAGCATTTGCAAATCAAGGTCCCACTTTGAAAAGAATTATGCCCAGAGCACAGGGTAGAGCAGATAGAATCCTGAAAAGAACCAGTCATATCACGATTATTTTGAATGAGAGATAAGGAGGAGACTCATGGGTCAGAAAGTTAATCCGCATGGACTTAGAGTCGGCGTTATTAAGGATTGGGATGCGAAATGGTACGCAAATGCAAACCAGTTTGGCGATCTCCTGATTGAGGATCATAAGATTCGTACCTTCCTGAAAGAAAAGCTTTATCAGGCAGGAATTTCCAAAATCGAAATTGAGAGAGCCGCAGGCCGTATTAAAGTTATTATTATGACTGCAAAACCTGGCATTATCATCGGAAAAGAAGCAGTTGGTGTTAAACTGCTGAAGGATGAACTGCAGGCACTGACAGATGCAAAAGTATCTTTGAATATTATCGAAGTAAAGCGCCCTGAAAAGGATGCACAGCTGGTAGCAGAAAACATTGCACAGCAGCTTGAGAATCGTGTTTCTTTCCGCCGCGCATTAAAGCAAGCCATGAGCCGTGCTATGAAGGCTGGTGCTAAAGGTGTGAAGACAACGGTAGGTGGTCGTGTAGGTGGTGCTGAGATTGCTCGAAGCGAATCTTATAACGAAGGTAACCTTCCGCAGCAGACTCTGCGTGCCAACATTGACTATGGCTTTGCTGAAGCGAATACCGCTTATGGTAAGCTGGGCGTAAAAGTTTGGATTAACCATGGTGAGGTTCTTCCTGCCAAGGCTAATAAAGAAGGGAGCGATAACTAATGTTAATGCCGAAGAGAGTTAAACATCGTAAGCAGTTCCGCGGTAGCATGGCTGGTAAGGCTTTGCGTGGAAACCGGATTACTTATGGTGAATTCGGTTTGATTGCTACAACTCCTGCATGGGTTAAATCAAATCAGATTGAGGCAGCCCGTGTTGCGATGACTCGTTATATCAAGCGTGGAGGTAAGGTTTGGATTAAGATTTTCCCAGACAAGCCTGTAACTGCAAAACCGGCTGAGACTCGAATGGGTTCCGGTAAAGGTTCTACAGAGTTTTGGGTTGCTGTTGTAAAACCGGGCCGTGTTATGTTTGAAAGTGCCGGCGTACCGGAAGAAGTAGCACGTGAAGCACTTCGTCTGGCTATGCATAAGCTTCCCGTCAAGTGTAAGATTGCCTCTCGTCAGGAGTTGGATGCAGAGCTTGATGCAGCTAACTAATGTCGAATGAAATGATAGAGGATGGTGAATAGAAGTGAAGAAAACCGAATTTTTGGATGAATTAAAGGTAAAAAGCTGTGAACAGTTGGAAATGGAACTCGTTTCCGCAAAGAAAGAGCTTTTCAATCTCCGTTTTCAGAATGCCACCAATCAATTGAATAATACTGCCAGAATTAAAGAGGTTCGTAAGAACATTGCTCGGATTCAGACAGTGCTTACCCAAAAGGCGCATCAGTAACGGATGAGTTAAGGAGGACTTTATAAGTGGATAGAAATTTAAGAAAAACCATGGTTGGCCTTGTTTCCAGTGATAAGATGGATAAAACAATCGTGGTTAGCGTTCAGAATAACGTAAAACATCCCGAATATGGTAAAATTATCAAAAGAACCTACAAGCTGAAGGCGCATGATGAAAACAACGAATGCCGTATTGGTGATCGTGTTCGTGTTATGGAAACCAGACCCTTATCTAAAGATAAGAGATGGCGTGTAGTTGAGATTATCGAAAGAGCAAAATAATTGATTGAGGAGGTTACCCTGCCATGTTACAGCAAGAAAGCAGGATGAAAGTTGCCGATAATACCGGTGCCAAAGAGCTTTTGGTCATTCGTGTATTAGGCGGATCTACTCGTAGATATGCCGCTGTTGGTGATGTGGTGATTGCTGCGGTTAAAGAAGCAACACCCGGCGGAGTTGTAAAGAAGGGCGATGTAGTTCGTGCCGTTGTGGTGAGAACCGTGAGACCGGTTCGCCGTAAGAACGGAGCCTATATCCGCTTTGATGAAAACGCTGCCGTTATTATCAAAGAAGATTTGAATCCCAGAGGAACTCGTATTTTTGGCCCTGTAGCCAGAGAGCTGCGTGAGAAGAAATTCTTGAGAATTCTTTCCTTAGCTCCCGAAGTACTTTAATTTGGAGGTGTACAGATGGGAAAGATGAAAATTAAAAAGGGTGATACCGTACGCGTGATCACTGGTAAGGATAAAGGAAAAGAAGGTAAGGTGCTGGCCGTTGATCTGAAGAACGAGCGTGTTATTGTTGAAAATGTCAATATGGCTACTAAGCATCAGAAACCTAACGGTGCGAATCAGGGCGGAATTGTTCATCAAGAGGCTCCGATCCATGTTTCTAACGTTATGTACCTTCATGAAGGCAAACCCACCCGCGTGGGCATTAAGTCTGAGAGCAAGACCGTAGACGGCAAAGAGGTTACAACTCGCGTGCGCTTCGCTAAGTCTACTGATGAAGTGATTGACTAATAGGAGGTATCAAGAGTGAGTAGCCGAATGAAAGATTTTTATAAGACTGAGGTAGTTCCCGGGCTGATTAAAAAATTCAATTATAAAAACCCGTTGGAAGTACCGAAGCTGGATAAGATCGTAATCAATATGGGTGTTGGAGAAGCTAAAGAAAATCCGAAAGCTTTAGAGAGCGCTATTTCTGATCTGACGATTATCTCCGGTCAGAAACCCATTATTACAAAAGCAAAGAAATCTATTGCGAATTTTAAGCTGCGTGAGGGCATGTCAATTGGTTGTAAGGTAACGCTTCGCGGTGAGAAAATGTATGATTTTGCAGATCGCCTGATCAGCTTAGCTTTACCTCGCGTAAGAGACTTTCGTGGTGTAAATGCTAATTCCTTTG
>CANOUM010000079.1 GCA_947570515.1 uncultured Clostridia bacterium | reverse complement strand
AAGGACTGGGAATGTCACTGCGGAAAGTATAAGCGAATTCGGTATAAAGGCGTGATTTGCGATCGCTGCGGTGTTGAAGTAACTAAAGCGAAAGTGCGTCGTGAACGCATGGGCCATATTGAACTGGCAGCGCCGGTATCTCATATTTGGTATTTTAAAGGAATTCCTAGCCGGATGGGTCTGATTTTGGACATTCCGCCTCGCGCGCTGGAAAAGGTGCTGTATTTTGCTTCCTATATTGTGCTGGATGGCGGAGATACGGGTCTTCTGTATAAGCAGCTTCTGACAGAGCGTGAGTACCGAGAGGCACAGGAAAAGTTCGGAGATGGATTCCGCGCCGGGATGGGAGCAGAAGCCATTAAAGAACTGCTGGAAGCGATTGATTTGGAAAAGCAGACAGCAGAGCTGAAAGAAGAGCTTGTGAATGCATCAGGCCAGAAACGCCTGCGCATCATTAAGCGTTTGGAGGTTGTAGAGGCATTTCTGCAGTCCGGAAATCGTCCGGAATGGATGGTGATGGATGTAGTTCCTGTTATTCCTCCGGATATCCGTGCGATGGTACAGCTGGACGGCGGACGATTTGCGACTTCCGATCTGAATGATCTGTATCGCCGCGTCATCAACCGAAACAACCGTTTGCGCCGCTTGCTTAGCTTGGGAGCGCCGGACATTATTGTACGAAATGAAAAGAGAATGCTGCAGGAGGCTGTGGATGCGCTGATTGATAACGGCAGACGCGGACGGCCTGTGACAGGTCCTGGTAACCGTGCGCTGAAATCCTTATCTGATATGCTGCGTGGTAAGCAGGGGCGTTTTCGTCAGAATCTGCTGGGAAAACGTGTTGACTATTCCGGGCGTTCGGTTATCGTGGTAGGACCTGAGCTTAAGTTCTATCAGTGCGGTTTGCCGAAGGAAATGGCTATTGAATTATTTAAGCCATTTGTGATGAAAAAGCTGGTGGAAAAAGAGCTGGCTCATAATATTAAATCTGCCAAGAGGATGGTAGAGCGTCTCAAGGTTGAGGTGTGGGACGTACTCGAAGAGGTTATCCGAGAGCATCCGGTTATGCTAAATCGTGCTCCTACCCTGCATCGTTTGGGTATACAGGCCTTTGAGCCTGTGCTGGTAGAAGGCAAGGCAATCAAGCTGCATCCATTGGTGTGCGTACCCTTTAATGCGGACTTTGACGGAGATCAGATGGCTGTGCATGTACCGCTTTCAGTAGAAGCACAGGCAGAATGCCGTTTTATGCTGCTTTCAACGAATAACCTGCTAAAACCGTCAGATGGCGGCCCCGTTACCGTTCCGGCACAGGATATGGTACTGGGTATGTATTATCTGACAATGCAGAGACCGGACCATTTAACGGATGAAGAAAAGAATCAGCTGCGGGTTTTCAAGGATGAAAACGAAGCTATTTTGGCAGAGGCAAATGGAGAGTTGACACTGCATACGCCCATTCGTGTACGCCGCACGGTGGAAGTCAATGGGGAGAAAATATCCGGATTGGCAGAGACCACAGTGGGTCGTATCATTTTAAATGAAAAGCTGCCGCAGGATCTGGGATTTGTCGAGAGGAATGTGAATCAGCCGGAGACCTTCCTGCCATATGAGATCAACTTCTTAGTTGGCAAGAAGCAGCTTGGAAGAATCCTTCAAAAATGTATTGACGTACACGGCATTACGTTTACGGTCAGCGTACTGGATAATCTCAAATCTCTGGGTTTTAAATATTCTACACTGGGTGCGATTACCGTATCGGCTTCGGATGTTGTCATCCCCAGTGAGAAAAAGGATATGATCGCAAAGGCAGAGAAAGAAGTCGCCAAGATTCTCAGCATGTTTAAGCGCGGCCTTTTTACCAATGAAGAACGCCATAAACGTATTATTGAGACTTGGACCAATACGATTCGGGATATTACAGATTTGTTGCTTCCGAGTCTTGGAGAAGACAACAATATCTATATGATGATCGATTCCGGAGCCCGTGGATCAATCGATCAGCTGAAACAGCTTGCCGCGATGCGCGGCCTGATGGCGAGTCCTAACGGCGAAGTTATTGAGCTGCCGATTAAGTCCTGTCTGCTGGAGGGACTGGATGTGCTGGAGTATTTCATTTCTGCACATGGTACCCGAAAGGGTCTGGCAGATACAGCTCTTCGTACGGCTGACTCAGGATATCTGACCAGACGTCTGGTCGATGTATCGCAGAACATGATTGTGCGTGCAGAAGACTGCTGTGAAGGGGAAGAAGAAGTCCGCGGTATGTGGGTTTCTGCTTATAAAGACGGAGATGAGATGATCGAGCCGCTCGAGGAGCGAATCAGGGGGCGCTGGTCGATTGATGAAATCCGTCATCCGGAGACGGGCGAAGTCATTGTGCCTGCGGATAGTCTCATTGGACCGATTCAGGCGACCAAAGTGGTAGAAGCCGGTATTGAGAAAGTCTATATCCGTACGATGCTGACCTGTAAGCAAAAGCTGGGGGTTTGTGCAAAGTGTTATGGAGCTGATATGAGCACCGGTCTTCCGGTTCGGATGGGTGAGGCTGTTGGTATTATTGCGGCACAGGCTATTGGTGAGCCTGGAACGCAGCTGACGATGCGTACTTTCCATACGGGCGGCATTGCGACCGGAGATGATATCACGCAGGGTCTTCCGCGTGTGCAGGAGCTGTTTGAAGCCAGAAAGCCAAAAGGATTAGCAGTAATTGCTGAATTTGGCGGGCTGGTTCAGGAGAATATCACACGCAAAAAACGGGAAATCATCATTACCGATCCGGAAAGCAAGGAAAGTAAGAATTATCTGATTCCGTACGGCGCCCGTCTGAAAGTCAAGGATGGCCAGATGATTGAGGCCGGCGATGAGCTTACAGAAGGTTCTGTAAATCCGCATGACATTCTGAAAATTAAGGGACTGTTGGCAGTTCAGGACTATCTGATCCAAGAAGTACAGCGTGTATATCGTCTGCAGGGTGTAGATATCAACGACAAACATGTGGAAATCATTGTTCGTCAGATGCTGCGCCGCGTTCGGATTGAGGATAATGGATCAACTGACATGTTGCCGGGTTCTCTGGTAGATGTTCTGGAGTTTGATGAAAAGAATGCAGCAGCTGAGGAGAATGGATTAGAGCCCGCAGTGGGTGAGAGAGTTCTGCTCGGTATTACGAAGGCATCTTTGGCTACTGATTCCTTCCTGTCTGCAGCTTCTTTCCAGGAGACGACAAGAGTGCTTACAGAGGCGGCTATTAAAGGTAAGGTAGATCCGCTGATCGGTCTTAAAGAGAATGTTATCATCGGTAAGCTGATTCCGGCTGGAACAGGTATGAGCCAATACCAAAGAGCGGAATACGAATTGGATGGGCTGCCGCCGGCAGAGATCCAGAAAATCGCAGAGGAAGCAGCGAAGGCAGAGGCTGAGAGTCTGGCGATGGCGTATGAAGAAGAGGAACCGGCTCTGTACCAAGATGCACTGGAGGATGATCTGAGTGCGCTTTTGGATGATGTTTTGGAGAAGAGTGCATCTTCTGAAGAGGATTTGACAGACGAAAACGAATAAAATAGTTGACAGAATTAAATGAGCATGATATACTCATTTAGTCTGCGTATAACGCGGACCTGCTTGGCAGGTCCGTTGTTTTTTGGCTTTTAGCAGTCACAGACGAAAATTTGAATAGGAGGTGCCGATATGCCTACTTTTAACCAGTTGGTAAGAAAAGGAAGACAGGTTTCAGTAAAGAAATCTACTGCGCCTGCATTGCAGAGAGGATGGAATTCTCTTCAGAAGAAAACAACCGATATTTCTTCCCCGCAGAAGCGTGGTGTTTGTACCGTAGTAAAGACGGATACACCTAAAAAGCCTAACTCTGCTCTTCGTAAAATCGCCCGTGTTCGTTTGAGCAACGGCGTGGAAGTTACCGCGTATATTCCTGGTGAAGGCCATAACCTGCAGGAGCACAGCGTTGTGCTGATCCGCGGCGGTCGTGTTAAGGATATGCCTGGTGTACGTTATCATATCGTACGTGGTGTGCTGGATACGGCTGGTGTTGCTAACCGTCGTCAGGCTCGTTCCAAGTACGGTGCAAAACGCCCGAAAAACTAATAAGTAGGGAGAAGGTGCCAATCATATAGGGCAGTGCCCTTAGATTGGTGCGAGACACGTAGGACTAACATGTGAGTACCTATGATCTAATTACAAATTAATTAAGGAGGGAAGAATCGTGCCTAGAAGAGGACATATTGCCCACAGAGACGTACTGCCGGATCCGATTTACGGAAGCAAGGTAGTTACAAAACTGATCAATAGCATTATGCTGGACGGTAAGAAGGGTGTTGCCCAGAAGATCGTTTACGGCGCGTTCAACCGGATCGCAGCTAAGACAGAAAAGGCTCCTTTGGAGGTTTTTGAAGCTGCCATGAACAATATCATGCCGGTTTTGGAAGTAAAAGCAAGACGTGTAGGTGGCTCTACCTATCAGGTGCCGATGGAAGTGCGCGTAGAGCGCAGACAGACATTAGGACTGAGATGGTTAACAACTTATTCCCGCGCACGTGGTGAAAAAACCATGGAAGAGCGTCTGGCGAATGAGATTATGGATGCTGCTAATAACACGGGTGCTTCTGTAAAGAAGAGAGAAGATACCCATAAAATGGCAGAGGCTAACAAGGCTTTTGCGCATTTTCGGTTTTAATTGAGGAGGACAAGTCGTGCCTAGAGAATATTCGTTGGAGAATACCCGCAATATCGGAATTATGGCCCATATTGATGCTGGTAAGACCACACTGACGGAACGTATTTTGTTCTATACCGGTAAAACCCATAAAATTGGCGATACCCATGAAGGTACTGCCCAGATGGACTGGATGGAGCAGGAGCAGGAGCGTGGTATTACCATTACGTCTGCTGCTACTACCTGTTTCTGGAAAGAAAATCGTATCAACATTATTGATACTCCCGGACACGTAGACTTTACTGTCGAAGTAGAGCGTTCTCTGCGTGTGCTGGATGGTGCCATCGGCGTGTTCTGCGCTAAAGGCGGCGTTGAGCCTCAGTCTGAGAATGTATGGCGTCAGGCGGATCAGTATAACGTTCCCCGTATGGCATTTGTAAATAAAATGGACATCATGGGCGCTAACTTTTATAATGCTGTCCAGATGATGAAGGATCGTCTGAAGGCCAATGCGGTACCGATGCAGCTGCCGATTGGTAAGGAAGATGATTTCAAAGGTGTTATCGATCTGATGATCATGAAAGCCTTCATCTATAATGATGACTTAGGTGAAGATATTTCAGAAGTGGATATTCCGGCAGATATGGCGGAGCAGGCAGAAGAATATCATGTTGCAATGCTGGAAGCAATCTGTGAAACAGATGAAGAGTTGATGATGCAGTATTTGGACGGCGAAGAGATTGCCATTGCTGATCTGAAGGCTGCTCTGCGTAAAGCAGTTTGTAATGTGGAGATTATTCCGGTATTCTGCGGTACTGCTTATCGTAATAAAGGCGTGCAGAAGCTTCTGGATGCAGTAGTAGAATATATGCCTGCACCCACTGATGTACCTGCAATTGAGGGTGCGCTGATGGATTCTGAAGAGAAAGATGTGCGTCATTCATCGGATGAAGAGCCTTTCTCTGCACTGGCATTTAAAATCATGGTGGATCCTTTTGTGGGTAAACTGGCCTTTTTCCGGGTATATTCCGGTACTGTGAATGCAGGTTCCTATGTTCTGAATTCCACTAAGAATAAGAAAGAACGTATGGGACGTATTTTGCAGATGCATGCGAATAAGCGGCAGGAGCTGGATAAAGTTTATGCCGGAGATATTGCAGCAGCAGTAGGTCTTAAAGTTACTACGACTGGCGATACGCTTTGCGATGAAAGCCATCCGATCATTCTGGAGTCCATGGTATTCCCTGAACCTGTTATTTCCGTAGCGATCGAGCCGAAAACAAAAGCCGGTCAGGAAAAAATGGGCGTAGCTTTGGCTAAGCTGGCTGAAGAAGATCCTACGTTCCGTACGCATACAGATCCGGATAGTGGTCAGACCATTATTGAGGGTATGGGTGAGCTGCATCTTGAAATTATCGTAGATCGTTTGCTGCGTGAGTTTAAAGTAGAGGCAAATGTAGGTGCGCCGCAGGTTGCTTATAAAGAAGCACTGACCCAAGAGGTTGACGTAGAAGGTAAGTTTGTACGTCAGTCTGGCGGACGCGGTCAGTATGGACACTGTAAAGTACGCTTTATTCCCATGGATCCCAATGGTGAAAACCTGTATGAATTTGTTAATGCCATCGTTGGCGGTGCTATTCCGAAAGAGTATATTCCGGCAGTAGACGAAGGTATTCAGGAAGCTATGCAGAGTGGTTCTTTAGCAGGATACCCGGTATTGGGTGTTAAAGCAGAATGCTATGATGGTTCTTACCATGAGGTCGACTCTTCTGAAATGGCTTTCCATATAGCCGGTTCTATGGCGTTTAAGGAAGCAATGAAAAAAGGAGCACCCACCTTACTTGAACCCTTGATGCGTGTTGATGTTACCGTACCTGAGGAATATATGGGCGACGTTATCGGAGATATCAATTCTCGTCGTGGACGTATCGAAGGAATGGATAGCGTAAATGGAACTCAGATTATCCATGGATTTGTTCCGCTTTCTGAGATGTTTGGCTATGCAACCGATCTTCGTTCGAAGACACAGGGACGCGGTACGTATTCTATGTTCTTCGATCATTACGAGCCGGTTCCCAAGAGCGTTGGCGAGAAAATTTTAAACGATCGCGCACGCGATTGATTTTAACTAACAAAATTTGTAAAACCCCTTGCAAAAACACGTCTTATTCACTATAATAGGACTGATGTTATGTAGTAAAAAACCTATATAGGAGGAATTTTATAATGGCAAAAGCTAAGTTTGAAAGAACTAAACCCCATGTAAACATTGGAACCATTGGTCACGTTGACCATGGTAAGACCACTTTGACCGCTGCCATCACCAAGACTCTGCATCAGAGACTGGGTACCGGTGAGGCTGTAGCCTTCGATATGATCGATAAGGCTCCTGAAGAGAGAGAGCGTGGTATTACAATTTCTACAGCACACGTTGAG
>CANOUM010000078.1 GCA_947570515.1 uncultured Clostridia bacterium | reverse complement strand
ACAGCTTCTCTGCTTTTTTATATTCACTTGTAACACATGTATTGTAATCCTACAATCAAAAATGAAATGTTTGAAAAAAGGTGTTGACAAAGGAGGAAAAGTAGAGTATACTATCTCCTGCATAAAAAACAACAAGTAGAAGGTCCGCTTCTCACCTCGTCATCGGGATTTCGGTCTCGCACATGGCAGTGGTTTATAGAGAGATATCAGCTTCTTGGCGGCTGTGCCGCTCGGCAAAGTATTGTTCAAGGAGTGTTTATATATGGCGGATCCTCTTATGGATTCGTTTTTTTATGCAAAAAATTTTCGGAGGTGCCAAGCCATAAGCGAGTTAATGATCAACGAAGAGATTCGTGATAAAGAAGTCAGACTGATTGATGAAAACGGAGAGCAGCTGGGTGTTGTATCGGGTAAAGATGCCATGAAATTGGCAATGGAAAAGAATCTGGATCTGGTTAAGATTGCGCCCCAGTCGAAGCCGCCGGTCTGCAAAATCATGAACTATGGAAAATACCGTTTTGATCAGGTGAAGAAAGAGAAAGAGGCCAAGAAGAAGCAAAAAACTATGGAGATCAAAGAGGTCCGTCTTTCTCCGAATATTGATGAACACGATCTGAATACGAAGCTGAAGAATGCCGCCAAGTTTTTGGAGAAAGGTGATAAAGTGAAGGTTTCCGTACGGTTTCGCGGGCGTGAGATGACGCATACCGAGATCGGTAAGGAAGTGCTGGAGCAGTTCGCCAAGGGTATTTCGGAAGTAGGGGCAATTGACAAGGCGCCTAAAATGGAAGGCCGCAGCATGGTTATGTTTTTGATGCCGAAGCGCTGAAAAATCAGTGTTAGCATAGAACGCCGGCTGTTTTGAAAACAGCCAGCGTAATTTTAAGGAGGATAAAGTAATGCCTAAGGTAAAGACAAAAAAAGCAGCTGCAAAGCGTTTTAAAGTTACAGGAACTGGAAAGTTAAAAAGATTTAAGGCTAACAAAAGCCATATTTTAACCAAGAAGACCACCAAGAGAAAAAGAAATCTGAGAAAGCCCAGCATGACCGACAGAACCAACGAGAAGGTTATGAAGAAGATCCTGCCTTATAGCTAATAGGGTCTTGGGACATCATCATATTAGAAGATAACTTAAGGAGGATTTATCATGGCAAGAGTAAAGGGTGCATTAAACGCACGCAAAAAGCATAAAAAAACATTAAAGCTGGCAAAGGGTTTCTATGGTGCTCGTTCTAAGCAGTACCGCAGTGCAAAAAGCGCGGTGATGAGATCGATGCGCAGCGCATACATTGGTCGTCGTCTGAAGAAAAGAGATTTTCGTCAGCTTTGGATCGCTCGTATCAATGCTGCCTGCCATATGAACGACATGTCCTACAGCCGTTTTATGAATGGTCTTAAGAAAGCAGGTATTACTTTAAACCGTAAGGTGCTGGCAGATATCGCAGTTAACGATCCTGCGGCTTTCACCAAATTGACAGAGGCAGCAAAGGCTGCGCTGTAATACGATAGAACGTATAAAAAAAGAAGCACATTTTCACCCTATTGTAGGGGGAAATGTGCTTTTTGCATTTTACCGGTTAAAATTCGAATTTTTGCGCGCTGGGCAAAATGCTGGCCAAAAGAATGGCATCCTCAACAGCCGCCTGCAGATGCTCGGGAGCCAGTGCTTCCGTCTCGAACCGATGAATAAGAGCTTCTACAAATTGGCGGTTTGCTGAAATGTCATGGATCACTACCGAACCGGCGGCAATACCGTATGAGGTATAAGGGCCGATATCACAGTGGCTTAAGTGATCTTCTATGAGGTAAAACATTTCTTTATATCCTCCTGCTAGTGGTCTAGACTGATTAATGATACCATATATTTCCAATTTAAAACTAAAATGTAGACAAATTGAAAATATCTGGCGTTTTGACAAATTAGAGCAAAGAATGACATCAATAAAAATAGTAGCAATATAGCTTAAAATGTATTATGATAATAAAACCAATAAAAATTAATATAATTATTTTTAATATGGGTAAAAAGGGAGGTGGACTGCTTGTTGATTTGTATAATCCTCCGATGAGGCGTAAAAAGAAAAAATTACTTAGGAGAATTTTGAAGAAAATGAGGGGGCATGACAAATGAAGGTGATTTTTACTGAAAAAATAGGTGAACTGTATGATGTGTTACAAGCATTGACAATTTATTTCTCACATAAAAACGATGAAGAAGAGGAAGAGACGGAAGATGTCAGTAAATATTTAGGGGATGTGGATGAACACATTGCTTTGTTCTTTGAACCAAAAAAGAAAAACAAAATATTTATGCTGCATGAATTGTTTCCGGCACTGCTGAGTCAGATAGGACCTTGTGCTACGCAGCAGGATTTTTACAAATTTTTAGAGCCGCAGAGGCTTAAGCGCTGGTTGTTTCATTTTTATACCGGAGAAACATATTCGGACAATCTAGCTTCCGTTGCCGGCTGTATCGCCAATCATGAGATGTCGGTGCGTCTCAAGTATCAGCTGCTTTCTTTTTGTACGGATCCGCAACCGGCGATTCAGTGTCTGATCAATGAAATAGAACGGATTCTGCATGCAACGAGCGGTTATCGGTTTTATTGCGAGAATCGACTCAAGCTGCGGCGCAACGAGATTACCTGTCAGGAATCCAAGACGTTTATTCATATGCTTAAAAATATGGGAGATCATGTAATACGATGGAATGAAAGAAAGGAACTGTATGTTTCGTTCTGTGTGTTAAACCGGAGGATAATCGAATGTCAAATCGTATGTCCTCTTGTTCTTTTGGGGATTGAGTATCAGGAGACACTCGAAGAACTGAATATCAGGCGGGAGTATGATTTGTTTGAAGTCATGAAAGCACTCAGCGCACCATTAAGAGGAAAGGTGATTAAAAAGCTGCAGGTGAGCCGGGGCAATGTATCGCTTTCGGCATTGAGCAGCCATGTAGGAGAAACGACGACTAACCTCAAATATCAGATGTCTGTTTTAGAAAAAAGCGGATTAGTGCATATGAAACATATTAAAAATCAGCTTTGCTACGAATTAAACCATGAATGCTGCGATTATGCCGTGCGCAATTTGGAACGGCTTTTAAAACATGATACGGAGCTTTTAGTTCAGGAAAAGTGCCGAGGCGAAGGCAGCTTATGGTGGAATGAAGGGAAAAGTATAAAAAGGACCACTTGAATAAAACGTAAAAAAGGATATAATACAACATACAAGATTCGGCAGGAGGGACTATGAAATTTTCATTACAGCATGATCTGCACTGTCATACATATCTGTCCAGCTGCTGTGCAGATCCGGCTATGACGCCGGAAATGATCTATCAGCGCGCAAAGCGCCAAGGATTGACGGTGCAGTGTATTACGGATCATCTGTGGGACGCGGATGTGCCGGGAAGCAGCGATTGGTACAAGCCTCAGGATATTGCACATGTGGAGAAAAACAAGGCGGCGCTTGCGAGCCTTCCAAAGGAGGGGCCGCGTATGTGTTTTGGATGTGAAACGGAATATTGCGGAGGAGGCAAATTAGGGCTGGCGCCGGAGCATTTTGATAGGTTTGACTGGATTGTCATTCCGCCAAATCATTTTCATATGAAGAATTTTACACGGATGGCAGAGGTCGATACAGAAGAAAAGGCGGCGGAGCTTTTTCTTCAGCGGCTGGAGGAGATCAGCCGTCTGGAGCTTCCGTGGCATAAGATTGGAATTGCTCATTTAAACTGTCGTCATACCTTTAAAGAGGGGGATTATGCGAAGGTGTTTGCGCTGATGGACGAAATGCGTCTGAGGGCGGTGTTTGAGATCTTTGCTTCCCGCGGTGCGGGTATTGAGCTCAATACAAGCGGTTTTGCGGATGGCTGGGAGGAGCGGCGCGAAGAGCATTTGCGGCTGTTTCGGATTGCACGGGATGCAGGATGCCGGTTTTATCTTGGCTCGGATGCGCACAGCCCGGAGGCGATGGAGGTCATGCAGGCGAGAGCGGCGCGGGTGATTACGCTTTTGGAGCTTACGGAGGAGCAGCGGTTTCAGCTGTAAACTTTTGGAAAGTTTTCCGCTTGAGGGTCATAGAATGAGGATATAATCAATGCATAAGTTGGAGGGAATACATGAGTTATATTCGATTTTTCCATGCCTGTACAGAGTGGGAAGACGTTGCCATATATGTGGGAGGCATGCCTGTGACGCGTCAGCTTGCATACGGAGAGAGTACGCCGCATTTTTTGATGGGCAGCGGTCAGACGCTGATCCGTATCGAAGAAAAGGGCGAAATCAGAATGCAGCATCATGTGATTATTCCGCGGGATCAGGCGTTTACCATTGCACTGGTATGCCGCAGCGGTGTGCCAATGATGGTGCCGGTTTCAGAAGATAGCAAAATGGCGGATAGCGGAATGAGCGGTGTGCGTGTGGTGTGCCTGTCGGAAAATGATCAGACGCTGGAGCTGTGGCGGCGCGCGGGGAAGCAGGAGGAGATGCTGTTTTCTGAGGTGCGGCAGGGGGATGTCAGCGAATATGTGCAGCTGGAGGCAGGAGAGCACCGGTGGGAGCTGAGAGAGGCCGAGGCTACAATTTCAATGCTTCCGGGACAGCAGACAGAGGATATGAGGCTGCACAGTCTGTATCTGATTGGCCGGGGCGACCCGGATGAGGAGCAGAGGCCGCTGGTGCTGCGAATGCTGCAGGATGTAACGCTGCCCTTATAAAAGAGGCGGTGCAGCCTCTGCAGGGCAGACAATAGGAAAAGTGAGGGAGATACAAATGAAATATATGGTGATTTCGGATATTCATGGAGATGCAGCCTGTCTGAAAAAGGCACTGCAGCGATGGGAGGAGGAACAGGCGCAGGCGCTTTTGGTGCTGGGAGATCTGCTGTATCATGGGCCGCGCAATCCGATTCCGCAGGGATATGCGCCGAAGGAGTGCGCAGTGCTGCTGAATCAATATAAAAAAGTGATTATTGCAGTGCGCGGAAACTGTGATGCGGATGTGGATCAGATGATGCTGGATTTTGCCATCACAGCGCCGTACATGCTTTTGCCGGCGTCAGGAGGAAGGAGAATCTGTATGACGCATGGTCATCTGGCGGAAGAGATGCTGCATTTGCAGGAGGGAGACCTGCTGCTCAGCGGTCATACGCATGTGCCGGGCGTTTGGGAGAAGGAAATGTATACAGCGATGAACCCGGGTTCGATTTCTCTGCCTAAGGAGGAAACACCTCACACATATGCGGTGTTGGAGGAGCATCAGATCGTCATCAAAACGCTGGAGGCAGACGTGTGGAAAACGGCGAACTGGTAATTGACTTTGCTGTGACCTTGTGGTATGATGAAGAGCATGAAAAAATGTATCAGATAAACGAGGGAGGAGCGCAATAGAAATGGCTGCCATTATTATTTCTATTTTATTATTTATTATCTGCATTATGCTCACCGGCATTGTTTTGCTGCAGCAGGGAAAGAGCGCAGGGCTTTCCGGAGCCGTTAGCGGCGTGGCTGAGTCGTATTTTGGCAAAAACAAAGCACGGACGATGGAGGGCAAGTTTGAACGCATTACAAAGGTTTTAGCGGCAATTTATATCATTCTTTCTTTGGTTTTATATTTTGTGATCGCGTAATAAAATCTGTGAACGGCCTAGTCGATCTAGGCCGTTTTTTGTTATCGACAGTCGAAAAAGAAAGGAGAGGAAGCGAATGGCAAAGGATACTGTAAAACTTGTAGCGCAGAATAAAAAAGCGCATTTTGAGTATTTCTTAGAAGAGTTGTTTGAGGCGGGGCTCAGCCTGAGCGGTACAGAGGTTAAGTCGCTGCGGCAGGGTAAGTGCAGTTTAAAAGAGAGCTTTGTCAGGATTGAGCAGGGAGAGGCCTTCCTCTATAATATGCATATCAGCCCATATGAGCAGGGAAATATTTTTAACAAAGATCCGCTCAGGACGCGTAAGCTGCTGCTGCATAAAAGTGAAATCAGGCGGCTGATCGGTAAGGTGAAATCAGACGGCTATACGATCGTGCCGGTTAAGCTTTATTTCAAAGGTAATTACGCTAAGGTGCAGATTGCGCTGGCAAAGGGTAAAAAATTATATGATAAGCGGCAGGATATCGCTAAGAAGGATCAGCGCAGAGAAGCGGAAAAGAACTTTAAGATTCAGAAAATGTATTAGACGTTTTCTGCTTGACGGAGGAAATCAATGAAACAGGTAACTTTAGGCCGGTCGGGCATTGTGACCGGAAATCTTGGATTTGAATGCGGTCCTCTGCTGCAAAAGAGCTTTGCAGAGTGCCGGGCCATTACACAAAGAGCGATTGAAGCAGGGATTCGCTTTTTTGATATAGGTCTTCCGGTGGAAGAACTGCAAAAGCGGGTTGGACATGCTACCGTAGGCAGCCGCCGCGAGCTGATTTTGGCCGGAAGTTTTGAGCCATGCAAACCGGAAGAGTTTAAGAATCAGCTGAAGATGGTTCTGCGGGGACTCAAAACAGATTATTTGGATTTGTGTCAGATTCATGATCCGGATTACCTGCCGAGAACAGGTGACAGTGAAGGCTTTTATGATGCGCTGATGGCCGCGAAAAAGGCAGGATATATCCGAAGCATTGGTCTTACGACGGGCAGCATTGATATTGCGCTGCATGCGCTGGAATATGGGTGGTATGACACCCTGCAGTTTCCGTGGCAGGCACAGGGCGGTGAGGAAGAGATGGATTATCTTACATTTACTCATGAGGCCGATATGGGAAGTATCAGCGTGCCGCCGCAGCCATATCCGAGCGATATGAAGACGCAGCTGGAGACCTTGACAGCATGGGACAATCATGTATCTCTGTGGCTGCTGGAGGAAGGCGCCGACATGGAAGCTGTGCTGCAGGCAGCTCAAAGTGATTGTTAAGATAAACAGAACAGAGGAGAACGAATATGGAAGAAAAAGCAGAGAAAGTAGAGAAGGCAGAAAAAGGAAAAACGACGAGAGTCATTTTAAATATACTGATCGCATTGGTAGCATGCGTATTGGTGTTTTGCTTGTATAAGCTGGGCAGTATTTGGTGGGGGTACCATCAAAACGGAGTGACACAGGAAAAAGTGCAGGACTTGTTTTACGGCAGACAAGAGATATCCGGGGCTGATGGCGTGGGAGATGAGAGAGAGTATATGTTTGATCTGACGCCGCTGATTTTGGAAAATCCTGATA
>CANOUM010000077.1 GCA_947570515.1 uncultured Clostridia bacterium | reverse complement strand
CTCAACCGATTGAATACCGGGTTTGATGATTGCCAAACCATTTATGAAGTCATTTACTATCCTAACCAGTTTGCCATTACGCGCATGCCGCATTACCTAAAAAACGGTACAAGCAATATTGCACGGCAAGCCGCCGCTGATGCTCTGGCCGGAGCCAATAACATTGGTGATTATTTATATTTCTATGCAGAATGGTACGCAAAACCGGAAACACTTACTTGCCCCTATTTATTAGTTGGCGGAAACTGTTTCCTGAACGAGTCATTATAATTTAATTCTAAGCAAAATGCAAAAGAGCTTTTCTTTAAAAGAAAAGCTCTTTTTTAATGCCGCAAACCTGTTACATCGCATACCGCACTGCATTATAAACACTGATACAAACAATGATACACATCAGCACCATATATAACTTATCGACCGCACGATTATTCATCTTACGATAAAATACTCTGCCCGCTGCTCCGCCGGCAATACCGCCGATTACCATCAGCACAAGCGCCAGCCATTCAAATTCCGGTACGCTTTGCGTAATCAGCGTTGTAATCAGACTCGCCGTCTGACTAAATAAAATAATATACAAGCTATTTTGCGCTGCTGTTTTCGTATCCATGCTAAAGAAAAAAGAAAGAACCATCAGATTGATTGGTCCGCCGCCGATCCCTAAAAAGCTCGACATAATTCCCAGCATCAGTCCAATCAATACACACAGAAGCGCTTTTGAGACATGATGTGTATGGATCCGATGTGTAAAAACCGCATATACGATCGTGGCCACTGTAATCAGCGCCAGACAGACCGCCTGCACCGATCCCACCATGTTCTGATTCTCAAACGCTCCCTTAATTACCTTAAAAAGCTGATTTCCCGCTATGCCGCCTATCGCAGCACCCATTGCCAGCGGCGTCCCCGTCTTAAAATCTACCCGGCTCTCGCCGGAAATCAGATTACGCCCGACTGAATAACAACTCATAGACAGCACGGTACAGCCGGACAAAAAACTAATGGTTGATACGCTAGCAAGCCCTGCCATATCCAGTACCGGCTTAATAATCACACCTCCGCCGATCCCGCAGATGGCGCCGGCTACCGAGGCCAGAAAGCTCACGAGTAAATATAAAAACATCAGCATTTCGCATCCTCCTGCGCAAGCGCTTGCAGTACGACTCTGGACAGCGCTTCAAACTCCGGATTCTCATCTACATAGGTGATCAGCGCCTTCCAAAGCGCCCAGCCCTTTGCCCGGCTGATTGTCGCCTGATCCAGCCCTGCCAAAAACGCCGTCCGTGCTTCTGCATCAAAAAAGGTCCACGCCATTACATAATCACACGCCGGATCTCCTACCGCACAGGTTCCAAAATCAATCAGAGCGCTTAATCTGCCATCCCTCACCAGCAGGTTGCCGACGGCCACATCTCCATGAATCCACACCGGCTCTCTTTCCCAGCGGCTGGACAGGGCTTCCCGCCAAAGTCTCCGATAATGCTCAATCCGCTCTCCACCAAGCACAGGCAAAAGTTCTGCCAGCGCCTGCTGCGTCTGCCCATCATATACGCTCAGATCACCGCCGCGATAAAAATTATGCTTTCCGGCAGCAGGCCCCTCCTTCGCCGGTATCTGCTGCAATTTTTTAAGCCAGGCATTCAGGTCCCGCGCCAGCTGCTTTTCATCTGCAACATTCTCATGCGTAATCGTCTCTCCGATGATCCAGCGGCCAATCGACCAGGGCAGCGGATATCCCTCAGCCGGTTTTCCGGATGCAATGGGCGCCGAAATTGCAAAATCCAAATGCTCCTGCAAATACGGAAGCCATTCCAATTCCAAAGCCACATGCTCTGCATACGCTGCATCACTGGGAAGACGCACCAGATACTCATCTCCCAGATGAAATGTGCGGTTATCATGCCCGCTCTTTTCTACCGGCCGAATGGGCAATGCCTGATATTCAGAAAACTGTGTATCCACCAGCTTCCGTACCAAATCACATGTAATTTCCATTTTCATCCCTCTTCCACTTCAACTGTGCGGCCCTCCGCCTGCGCCTGATAGGCGGCCTCTGCTACCCGCTGGATATGCATTCCTTCCGTAAGAGGAACCGGCACCGGCCGGCCCTCCAAAACAGCCGAGGCAAAACCTTCTATCTCTTTTTGATATAAATTGCCAAAATCCCCCTGCAGCGGCAGCATCTGCCGTTTGCCCTCTTCATCCATATAAAACGCCTTTGGATCGCCGGCCTCCTGCTGCCCGATGCTTCCCTGTATGAGCACTGTCCCCCTGGTTCCATATATCTCCAGCAGGTTGCCGCCCGGGGCGGCATGCATATTGAATGCACCGTCGATATAAGCAACAGCGCCGTTTTCCAGCTGAATCAGCAAATTGCACACATCATCTACATCATAGCTAATGGTCCGCGTCTGTGTAAAGCCGCTAATGCGCTTTACAGGGCTGCTCACGATATATTCAATCAGATCAATGTTGTGAATCCCCACATCCATCAGCGCGCCTCCGCCGGAAAGCGCTTTTTGCTGCCGCCAGCAATTGGGAATATCCGGATACCAAAAGACCTGCTGCGCACGCGCTGATACAATCTGACCAAGTGCCCCCTTTGCAATGATCTCCCGCAGCTGCCGGTGGTAGGTGTGAAAACGCATCATAAATCCCACCCCGATCTGTACGCCTGCCGCTTCACAAGCTGAAAGCATCTGCGCGCATTCCTCTGCTGTGCGTCCTGCGGGCTTTTCCACCAAAATATGCTTTCCGGCCGCCGCCGCTGCCTTCACCTGCTCCA
This sequence comes from uncultured Clostridia bacterium, assembly GCA_947570515.1. Lineage (GTDB taxonomy): Bacteria > Bacillota > Clostridia > Lachnospirales > Bianqueaceae > CALWPV01. The sequence goes on along the minus strand of CANOUM010000077.1, from coordinate 4,485 downwards.
GATGAGCAAATACGGGCGATGCAATATACACCGCATCAATCTGCGGATCGGCCAGCAGCTCCTCAGCACTTTGATATCCCTTCACGCCATACTGCTGCGCCATCTCTGCCAGAAGCTTCTCATTTACATCCATGATGGCAGCAAGCTCGGCATTACCCGCCAGCACGATCCCGGGAATTGTCCTCGTCCGTGCAATGCCGCCGGCTCCAATCACGCCAAACCGTAGTTTTTTCATTTTGATCAGATCTCCTCCTGCTTTTTCCTTATCATATCACTTACCGCTTGATTTTCCAACCATTTCTTCTCTGTTTAGTCCTCTTTGTGCTCAATCACCAGCCCCTCCACGTGATGCTTGCTCATCTGGTGACGCGCTTTTCTATTTTCGACCGAATCGAAGATAATCGAAAAATCATAGTCCGGCGGATACAGCTCCGAAGCCGGAGCCAGCAGCTTGACCCGCTTATAAGAGAACTTCCGCTTTCGGCCCTTGATCTGCACAACCAGCATGCCTTCTTCATCCTCCGGCTGATAGATAATCCCAATCTCTTTTTGCGGGTACACCATCACGCTATCTCCCATTGTAAATCTCGCCTGATGCCTGCGATCGGCTGCCTGCCGCTGCAGCTTCGGTCCCCGGCTTTTCGGCTGCCCTTTGACCTCCTCTGGCGCTGCCAGCTTGCCTTCATACGCCACCTCACGCGCCCGGTGCAAAATCGTCTCTCCAAATCCCAGCTTCTTCGCGATATGAAGCGCGCAGCTCTCCCCTGCTTTGCCCATTTCCAGCCGGTACTGGGGCTGCAGCGACTCCCGGTCGAACGCCATGCGCGCATTCACCACACCCGGCGTCAGCTCTGCAAACGTCTTCACCTCCGGGTAATGCGTCGTCACCAAAAATAAACAGCCTCTATTGCGAAGTTCTTCTAACACAGCAATCGCCAGCCCCATGCCTTCTGCCGGATCCGTCCCGGAGCCCAGCTCATCGAGCAGCACCAAGCTCTGCTCATTGACTTTCTCCAGAATCTCCTTCACATTCGTCATATGCGCTGAAAATGTGGACAGGTTTTCCGAAATGCTTTGTCCGTCCCCAATATCACATAGATACTGACTATGCATACACAGGTATGTCCCCTCACCTACCGGCACATGCAGTCCGCACTGCGCCATCATCGACAAAAGCCCCACCGTCTTCAGCGCTACCGTTTTGCCGCCGGTATTGGGTCCCGTGATCGTCACTCCCTGCCGGTCCGCCCCCATGCTTAGCTCCAGCGGCACACATTTCTCCTTTGGAATGAGCGGATGTCTGCCCTGCCGAATCTCGATCCTTCGCTCCAGCCCCATTTCCGGCGCGCGAGCGCCAAGAGCCTGACTGAGCCTGCCTTTCGCAAAGATAAAGTCAAGCTCCTCCATAATACGCTGATTGGCGCGGATTACCTCTGCCTCCAGCGCCACAGCGTCGGTCAGTGTATATAGAATCCGCAATACTTCGTTTTCTTCCTCTACTTGTAATGTCAAAACCTGCTGCGTGAGCTCCGTCACCGCTGACGGCTCAATAAAGCAGGTTCCGCCGCTCGCAGAATAGTCGACAACGGTTCCGGGCATACGCCCCTTCATTTCTCGTTTCACCGGCAGGGTATACCGTCCGTTTCGCTTCACCGGATAGGCATCTGAAAATATCGATTTCTGTGCGCGCAGCAATGAACTCAGCTTTTGCTGCACCTTTTCCTCCAGCCGTTCTATACCGCGTCGTATATCAAAAAGCTGCGTACTCGCCCTGTCCTGCACCCGATCGCCCTGAATGGCTTCCAAAATATCATTTTGCAGCTGCGATGCTCCCTGCAGCGCTGCCCCGTACGAATGCATCACTGGATCTTCTGTCCGCTTTAAATATCCTTCCATCCGCTGACAAGCGGTGATGAAACCGCTGATGCCCAAAAGCTGTGCAGGCGTGAGTACACTGCCCGCTTCGCTCAGCGCAAGGATTTTGTCAATTTCCGGCATTGCCGTAAGAGGCGGTGTGCCGCAGGCATCGAGAGTTTGTCTGGCACGGGTGGTTTCTTCCAGCTGACTATAGCATAGGCCTTCGCCCATCGCGGGGCTGAGGTCAGAAAGGTGCTTCCTTGCCCCTTCGGACATGGCGTATTCGCTAAGCTGTGTTTTGATTTTATTAAATTCTAATATAATTTCTGTGTTCATGATTTCCTCCTGATTTTTAACAATCGAGCGGGGAAGATTTATCGTCCCTACTCGCCGCGGACCGCACGCCGCATTAGCGGCAAATTTCATCTGTGCGGCCCTGCGCATAAAAAAAGCCCGCAGTGCTACCTTTACACTGCGGGCACGGAAATTTCCACGCAAAAAAGACCCAAATGGATGGCCTACGCCGGCTGTAAAGGTAGAAGTTCTTATTTTACCAATACAGTGCTCTCCGACATAAACACCCTCCTTTTAGTCTTATTCTAGGTTTAGTATAGGTTTTGGCACGCCTTCCGTCAAGGGAGAAAATAATTATAGACGTTTGCGCTCCTTTTCATCTGGGTTTCGTTTTAATATAGTAAGTAAAAAGCGGAAGGAGGCTATCGATATGATGCAAAGAGAACTGGTGCCTGTGCAGGCAGAACAGAAGGAAATTCTTCGTAATCTGCTGGAAAAATATATGTATGAATTTTCGCAATACGATCTGTGCGACGTCAATGCGCTTGGTTTGTATGATTACCCTTATTTGGATTATTACTGGACTGAAAAAAATCGCTGGGCCTTTTTTATTAAGGCAGACGGCAAGCTGGCCGGCTTTGTAATGGTGAATGATTTTGCGGAGGCGGATGAACCCACCGATTATTCCCTCTCTGAATTTTTTATCCTGCACAAATACCGGCGCTGCGGCCTGGGACGCTGGGCGGTAAAGGAAGTTCTGAGCCGCTTTCATGGACGCTGGCAGCTACGCCGTCATCCGCATAATTTACCCAGCGTTTACTTTTGGGATCGCGTGATTGCAGAGTGTACGGGCGGAAATTTCAGGCTTGAGCAAGGATATGAGAAGGCTCTTTACCCGGACGGTACGGCCAGCGATATTTTCTTTTTTGAAACATGATGAGACGGGGGATGCTGTCACTGCAGCGTCCCCTTATTTTATATTTCAGAAAGCCCCTTTCCTTCTCCCAAAACCACACATGATTTCATTGCAAACGCCCCTCGAATATGCTACAGTAGAAGTACCAAATTTCGAAAGCGAGGAACCCTATGAATATCATTGTTTGTATCAAACAGGTCCCCAGCAGCTCCAACGTCAAGGTAGATCCCGTGACCGGCGTCCTCATCCGCGACGGCGTCGAAAGCAAGATGAATCCCTATGACCTCTATGCGCTGGAAATGGCCCTCACGCTCAAAGAAGCCCACGGCGGCAGCGTAACGGTCGTTACCATGGGACCCGATGCGGCCAAGGCCGTGCTCATGGAGGCCATCTACATGGGCGCCGACCGCGGCTATCTTATCAGCGACAGACGCTTTGCCGGCGCCGACGTGTTGGCCACCTCCTACACGATTTCGTCAGCGATTTCCGCCCTCGGCGGCTACGACCTGATTCTCTGCGGCAAGCAGACGACCGACGGCGATACAGCGCAGGTGGGCGCGGAGATGGCAGAATTTCTTCATCTGCCGCATTATGCCAATGTGCACCGGGCCGCCCATGCGGCAAATGGACGCATGCTCTGCTCCTGTGAGCTGGGCGATACGGTGCTCGAAGCAGAGATCGCTCTGCCCTGCCTGCTCTGCACCGATGGCGAGATCAATACGCCAAGGCTTCCTTCTTATAAACGCAAATGCGCTGCGGCCGGACGCCATGATCTGATCACTACCCTATCTCTGGATGACTTCGCCGATGCTGATGCTTCGCATTATGGCCTTACGGGGTCGCCCACGCAGGTGGAACGCATTTTTCCGCCTGAAAAAAATACAGAGCGCGTCTTTATGGAGGGCAGCCATGTTTCTGAGCAGCTGTTTTCTCTTTTGAAGGCGCAGAAATTTATATAAGGAGGGACGACTATGGCTGAACTGAAAATTCATCATGAAAAAATCGATGCGGCTGCGGCCGAGCAGCTCGTAAAGCTCTGTCCGTTCTCGGCCATCTCCTATGAAAATGAAACGCTGCAGATCAACGCTGCCTGCAAAATGTGCAGGATGTGTGTGCGTAAAGGACCTGCCGGCGCGATCGAATACATAGAGGAGGCAGCGCCTGAAAGCGTAAACAAATCCGCTTGGAATGGCATTGCCGTATTTGCCGACTGCAGCGATGGCAGCATCCACCCCGTCACCTTTGAGCTCATCGGCAAGGCGCAGGAACTTGCACAGGTTACCGGACATCCCGTTTACGCCGTACTCATCTGTGACGGCGATGCCGGTCTGTCTGCTCAGCTGCTGCAAAGCGGTGTGTCTAAAGTGTACGTATATGATTCCCCTATTTTTAAGGACTTTTCTATCACAACATATGCC
>CANOUM010000076.1 GCA_947570515.1 uncultured Clostridia bacterium | reverse complement strand
TGGCCAGCGCCTCTTCATTATGAGGATCCATATACCGCAGAAAATACCAGGAAGATCCGGCCCATTGCGGCATTGTATCGGTCTCTCTTGTCGCCGGGCCACCGCAGACAGGACAGGTTGTATTCACCCAGTCCGTCATCGCAGCCAGCGGAGACTCTCCATTCTCTCCCGGCTCATAACTCTCTACTTCCGGCAGCAGAAGCGGCAGCTGCTCCTCCGGCAGCGGCACCCATCCGCCGCAGTGCTCACAATATACGACCGGAATGGGCTCTCCCCAATAGCGCTGACGTGAAAAAACCCAGTCACGCAGCTTATAATTCACTTTTTTATGTCCAATGCCCTTTTCGGTCATCCATTCTACAATCGCCTTTTTCGCCTCTTCCACAGACAGACCGTTCAAAAAGCCGGAATTGACCATAGTACCCACAGCAATATCTGTAAAAGCCTCTTCCTGCACCTTGCCGCCCGCTACCACCTCGATAATCGGCAGATCAAATTTTTTCGCAAACTCCCAGTCACGCGTATCATGCGCCGGCACCGCCATAATCGCCCCGGTACCATAACTCATCAGCACATAATCGGAAATCCAGATCGGAATCTCCTGCCCGTTGACCGGGTTCACCGCCTTGATCCCCTTCAGCGGTACTCCTGTCTTTTCTTTCGCAAGCTCCGTTCTTTCAAAATCAGATTTACTGTTGGCAAATTCACGATAGGAAACTACCTCATCAAAATTTTCAATCTGATTCTTCCACTCATCAATATACGGATGCTCCGGTGACATGACCATATACGTAGCGCCAAACAGTGTATCCGGACGCGTCGTATAAATCGTCAGCGTTTTACCGTTAGCCGTAAAATCCACCTCGGCTCCTTCAGAACGTCCAATCCAATTCGTCTGCTGCGTTTTAACACGCTCAATAAAATCCAATCCCTCCAGGCCATCAATCAGCTTTTGTGCATATTCTGTAATTTTCAGCATCCACTGCGTTTTCATGCGGTGCTCAACCGGCGTACCGCAGCGCTCACACGCTCCATTGACCACCTCTTCGTTAGCCAGACCGCATTTACAGGACGGACACCAATTAACCGACATCTCCTTTTTATAGGCCAGCCCTTTTTTAAAGAGCTGCAGAAAAATCCACTGCGTCCATTTATAATAGCCCGGATCCGTTGTATTAACTTCCCGATTCCAATCAAACGAAAATCCCAAGGACTTCAGCTGTTCTTTAAAATGCGCCACATTACGCTTCGTCACCTCGCGCGGGTGAATCTTATTTTGAATCGCATAATTTTCCGTAGGCAGTCCAAAAGCGTCCCATCCCATCGGAAACAACACATTATAGCCTTGCATACGGCGCTTTCTGGCCACAATATCCATTGCCGTATAAGGGCGCGGATGTCCCACATGCAGCCCCTGCCCTGAAGGATAGGGAAATTCAATCAGCGCATAGAATTTCGGCTTGTCCGTAGATTCAGAAGCCTGAAACGCACCGCTCTCCTCCCAAATCGTCTGCCATTTTTTCTCAATGGCTTTATGATCATATATCTTCAATCCATTCACTCCTTAGCATCAAATTAAACTTCATTTTAACAGAAGGTATTATAAAATTCAAGCATTTTGCGAAAAAAGCTCTTCTGCATAGCGTACCGACCCCATTGCATCTTTCGAATAAAAATCTGCGCCGATCTCATCCGCATAAGCCTGTGTAAGCACAGCGCCCCCCACCATCACTTTACAGGATGGCAGCGCCTCCTTCAGCTGGTGAATCGTCTCCTCCATATGCACCACCGTCGTCGTCATCAGTGCGCTCAGCCCCACAAGCCTCACCTGTTCCCTGCGCGCCGTCTCCACCACAACCTCCGGCGGCACATCCTTACCAAGATCCAGCACCGTAAACCCATAGTTTTCAAGCAGCACCTTCACGATATTCTTGCCGATATCATGAATATCTCCTTTCACCGTTGCCAGCACAATCTTTCCTTTACTCTGCTGCTCATTCCCCTGAAAACTTTCTTTAATCACCTGAAAAGCAGATTGTGCCGCCTGCGCGCTCATCAGAAGCTGCGGCAAAAACATACTCCCCTTTTCAAATTCTTTTCCTACAAAATCCAACGCCGGAATCAGCTGCTCATCAATAATGCACAGCGCTTCCTTTTCTTTTAATGCCTCCGCCGTATGGCGGGAAGCCAGATCCGCGAGTCCCTTGATGATTGCCTCCTGCAGCGGCGCAAACTGCTTCTGGGCTGCCGGTTTTGCTTCAGTCGCTGTTTTATGCACAGCTGCCGTCATCTCCATCTGACTATATTTCTCGATATACAGACTGCAGTTCTTGTCATAGCCTTTGACCGCGAGATATACATCATAAGCTTGCCGCATGGCGGCGCTGCCCGGGTTAATGATTCCGGCCGAAAGCCCTCGATCCATCGCCATTGCATAAAAAGAAGCGTTGATGAGTTCACGGTTTGGAAGTCCGAAAGAGATATTGGACACGCCAAGCACCGTCCCCACGCCAAGCTCCCGGCGCACTCTCTGCAGGGCTTCCAGTGTAACTCGTCCCTGCTCTTCTCCGGTGCTGATAGTCATGGTAAGCGTATCAATGAGAATGTCTTTTTTAGCAATGCCATAAGCGGCCGCTGTCTCAATGATTTTTTTTGCAATTCTGATGCGCCCTTCTGCCGTTTCCGGAATGCCTTCTTCGTCCAGTGTGAGCCCAACCACTACGCCGCCGTATTTTTTTACGAGCGGGAAGACCGCTTCCATCACCTCTCGCTTTCCATTTACGGAATTGATGAGCGGCTTTCCGTTATAATGCCGCAGGGCTCTCTCCATAGTATGCACATCTGAGGTATCAATCTGTAGTGGAAGCTTAGTGATAGCCTGCAGCTCCTGTACCAGCTCATCCATCACTTCCGCTTCCTGAATCTCGGGAAGTCCTACGTTGACGTCTAAAATATGGGCGCCCTGTTCTTCCTGACGAATCGCCTCTTCTAATATATAGTTAAAATCATGTTCCCTCAGTGCTTTTTTTAACTTCTTTTTACCGGTTGGATTAATCCGCTCTCCGATAATCAGAGGCCTATCGCCCAAAATCTCATAAGCGCCATAGGAAGATACCATGGTGATATTTTTTTCCTCTACCGGCATGCGAAGTACGCCTTGACAGCGCATCACCATCTGCCGAATATGCTCCGGCGTCGTACCGCAGCAGCCGCCTATTGCCTGCGCCCCCGCCTCTATCATCTTTTTTTGATCCTCGGCAAACTCGGCCGGTCCTACGCCGAATACCGTCCGTCCGTCTATAAGCTGCGGCATGCCGGCATTGGGATTGACGATGATAGGTCTGCTGCTATAGGCACGCATCATCGGCATCAGTTCCAGCATCTGCTTGGGTCCTAGCGCGCAGTTCATGCCGATGCAGTCGGCGCCAAGCCCTTCGAGCATAGAAACGGCCGCCGGTATATCGCCTCCTGTGAGAAGCTTTCCTTTCTCGTCCAATACCATGCTCACAACGACCGGCAGATCCGAATGCTCTTTGGCTGCCAGGAGTGCTGCTTTCATTTCGTAGGGATCATTCATCGTTTCGATCAAGACCAGATCTGCCTGATCCCGGCCGGCCTGAATCACCTGTGCAAAGGCGTCATACGCCTCTTCCAGCCCCATACTTCCCAGCGGACGCATCAGCTTGCCTAAAGACCCGATATCTAATGCAGCAAAACATTCCCGCATCCGGACTTTCTCATGATCTGCCTTCTCCTGTGCAATCGCATCCTGTGCCAGCTTCAGACCAGCCTGCACCAAATCTTCCACGGTATAGCCTGTCTTTTCCAGCTTATACCGATTGATGCCAAAGGTATTGGCCTTTAAAATATGACATCCGGCCTCTAAGTAACTTTTATGAATCTGCAAAATTATTTCCGGATGCAGGCTATTCCATGTTTCCGGAATCTCTCCTGCCCTAAGTCCTTGTTGCTGCAGCAAAGTTCCCATGGCCCCGTCAAAAAAAAGAGTCTGCTGCTCTAATGCTTCTAAAAATCTCATACTTTTAAAATCTCCGAAATGCGCGCTAAAATGGCCTCTGCAATCTCTGGCTTGTTCATTGTATACACATGCACATGCGGCACTCCATTGGCTAAAAGATCAATAATCTGGTCGGCTGCATACACAATACCCGCCTGCCTCATGGCTTTAGGAGTCGTCCCAAACCGGTCTAAAATCGCTTTAAAGCGCTGCGGCAGCTCTGTACCCGATAAACTGCCAATTCTCTTCATCTGCTTTCCATTGGTCACAGGCATAATTCCTGCACAGACCGGAACTGTAATTCCAATTTCTCGAATCCGATATAAAAAACGGTACAGAATCTGATTATCAAAAAACATTTGTGTTGTCAGGAACTCTGCGCCTGCCTCCACTTTTTCCTTCAGGTGCTGCAAATCGTCCGCTTTATTCTTTGATTCCACATGTCCCTCCGGGTAACAGGCTGCCCCAATACAAAAATCACCATAGCTTTTAATTTCCCGAATCAGCTCGCTTGCATACCGATATTCCCGTTTTCCGCCATCCTCCGGGATATCCCCCCGCAAAGCCAGTATGTTTTCAATGCCCTTATTTTTCAGCTGCTCCAGCATTTTACCAATCTCATCGTGCGTTGACGAAACGCAGGTCAAATGAGCAAGCACCGGCGTATGGTATTCCGTCTGCAGCGTATTAGCCAGTTCAACCGTATACTGACTCGTTCCTCCGCCAGCACCATAAGTCACACTCATAAAATCAGGCCCCAGCGCTGCAATTTGCTTTGTCACTGTCTCCACCGCCAGAAACTTGTCCTCTGTTTTGGGCGGAAATACTTCAAAGGAAAAGGTTGATTTCCCTGTTTTTAATATATCACTAATTTTCATTTTGACCCCTCTATCAGCGCTACAGGCGCATTGACAATTGTTTTTTCATCCGTTAGCGTAAGCTCTCCTGTTTCCGGCTCACGCCGAAAAATAACCATATTGTCCGAAAGCTGATTCACGGCAATCAGAAGCCGCTCATCCCGTGTGAGGATAAAATCACGCGGATACCATCCACGTGTGGAATATGTATTTTTTAATGAAATATGTCCATTTTGGGGATTGACCTTAAAAAGCGCAATTGAATCTTCTCCCCGATTTGATACATATAAATATCTTCCATCCTGCGTAATGCGGATCGCCGCCGGATAATTCCTATCAGAAGGAAATTCCGGAGAAAGAGTACTCACTCGCTCTGTAAGCGTAAACCCTGTTTCTTTTTCATAGGCAAGCACCGCTATCTCTGAACTTAATTCACAGGCCACATATGCATATTTTCCATCAGGGCTCATGACCATATGACGCGGCCCGCTGCCCGGCGGCATTGTAACATTCATCCCAATGGCCCGGTGCAGCTTTCCTGTCTCCTCGTTCATCTGATACAGCGCTAGTGTGTCCATCCCCAAATCACAGATCACAACATACGCCCCATCCTTTGTAAAAACTGCACTGTGCGCATGTGCTTTTTCCTGTCTTTCTGAAACAGGGCCGCTCCCAATATGACGTCGCAGACAAAACATAGGCATTAGTTTCCTATGTGTATCAACCGGATATACCTGAATGGTCGCCTCTTCATAACAGGTCACCACCGCATAACGCTCTGCCTCATCCATCTCAATATGACAAAGCCCTCTGCCTGCTGCCACTTTTTTGCTATGCAGCGATAATCCATTTGTCTTTGGATCGATTGCATAGACACAAATCAGCCCCTTTTCTTCCTCTCCCGGTTCGGAAACTGCATAAAGAAAATCATGCTCCCGGCTTACATAAAAATAAGTAGGCGATGGCTGCTGCATCAAAAGCTGCGGCTCTTCTTCAAGCTTACCATCGGCAGAAATGCGCATCCCATAGATCCCCTTGCTGCTTTTATGCGTCTGCGTCCCCAAGTATATATAGTACTGCTTCATCCGTCTATCCTTTCTTTGGTATGATCATTTTATTGTACTGCACATTTTTATAAAGTGCAAGTATATTAAAAGGCAGCATCCATATTTCATTTTCCAATATGGTGCTGCCTTTTTTTATATCATTTTGCTGAACTGCTCAAACCGTGCTCTTTCTTCCGGCGTCAAATTGGCCTGTAAAACCTTCATCAGCATAGAAGCTTCTTCTTGACTAAGCGCCAGTCCATTGTTCTGCATTTTAAATCCATAGGACATCATGATCTGTATTTTTTCATTGATTGGCCGATCTGCCATAAGCTCTATCATCTCTTTAAGATACTGCTGTTTGATTTCAGGCAAAGACTGAAACTCCGGCCCCCTAAAAAACTCTATCAGATTCTGGTCCATGATCACCTCTCCCTTCTTTTATTCATCCTAACATATCTGTTAATGATGTAATCATGCTTTGCTGCTCTGGCGTCAATCCTTCCCGCAGCTTTAATGCCAGATTATGATCTGGCGCTGTGACGGCTGCCGGCCACACGATCTCTGCTTCCTTATTCTCTTTTTCCTCTGCGGAGCTTGTTTGATTCTCTTCTCTTTCGGAGGCTTTCGGCTTAGCCTCTTCTTCTACTTTCATAAGCTCCTGAAGTTCCTGCAGCTTAATCATAATACTCAGCATCCGCTTTGTGGAAGAGTCCATGTAAGGAAGCATCATATGCAGCATCTTCATCATATCAGGGCCCCCGGCTTTTTTTGCATCCATCCTTGATCCCCCTCCTTTACCTATAGCATATGCGCCCATTTGCAAAAACTTGATGTCTGTATTAGAATTTTCAGCTCTTTTCATTGTCTTTTCTATACAAAAACGAGGATATCTTCTATTTCGAAAATATCCTCGTTGCGTAAGCGGCTCAGGGACATGAGCTCTCAGCATACGCCATGCCGCTTTTCCCCATACGATATCCATCCTGAGTTTGACGCATCTGCGACAAACTCAGAAAGCGGCTCAGGGACGTGAGCTCTCAACATATGTCATGCCGCTTTTATACCATATTATCCGGGATCAGCATCTCATCGACTTCTTCATCGCTCAAAATATGCTTTTCTTTCAGCAGAGTCCGTACTGATTTTCCGGTTTTAATTGCTTCTTTTGCCACATCAGCCGCCTGCTGATATCCAACTTTGGGGCAAATTACTGTAATAATACCAACAGAATTTTCCACCAAATCACGGCAGCGCTCCTCATTGGCTTCAATATCTAAAATACAATTATCCACCAGCGTCTCGACACCTCCGGTAATCGCATTGATTGATTCAAACAGCTCATAGAAAAGTACCGGTTCATATGCATTAAGCTCTAATTGACCAGCCTCA
>CANOUM010000075.1 GCA_947570515.1 uncultured Clostridia bacterium | reverse complement strand
AGCTGAATTGTTAGCTGACTTTGATCCTCTGACCAGCTCCAGCTCTCAGCCAGACATGGCTGCAGGCTGCCATCCTCACTTTGATTCATCAATGGATTATAGATCAGCAGCAAAAGCTTTGCTGTCTGCTCATCACTTACCTGCCATGGCAGCAGCGAAGCCGGATTCTGAATCGCCAAACGCAGCTCTCCGCCCTCTGCAGGGTACAGCAGCGCTGGCTTAGAGCCTGATTCCTCCTCCTTCACCCCTCCGCTTTCCTGCAGGTCAAGCACTGAATCCTCTTCCGGCGGTGTATTTTCCCGGCTGCAGCCTGCAAGCAGCAAACACACCATCCATAACATACATACTATCTTTCTACTCATACTTTACTTTCTGATCGCATTGTCGATATAAGTCTTCTAAAGTACCATTTCCGGAAATCACATAATCAGCGGCCCTCCGATAGCTTGCGTCATCCCACTGACTCTGCACTCTTTTCCGTGCTTCTTCTTCTGATAATCCCCTCTCCTGCATCATGCGCCGGATTCTAATCTCCGGGTCTGCATATACAACCCAGACTTCATCTACCATATCCTTAATCTCTGAACGAAGCAGTTCAATCGCCTCGACTACCAGAATCTGTGCATGTGTTTCTGTAATCCAGCTTTGAATATGCTCGCAAATCGCCGGATGCATCATCTGATTCAGCTGCTGTAGCTTAGCTGGATCCGTAAATACAATCGCTCCCAGTTTAGGCCGGCTGACCTTGCCCTCTTCTAAAATTTCCTTTCCAAATGCAGCTGCCAACTCTTCCTTCTTTTCCTCTAATACAATATGGCCGACCTGATCGGCATCAATTCTCGGTATATGATGCTTGCCTTCCAAATAGCGAGAAACTGTACTCTTACCAGAAGCAATCGTACCTGTAATTCCAATAACACGTTTATTTTGCTTCATACCAGTTCTCTCCCACATGCACATCAATCAAAAGCGGCACTGCCAATTGAACAGCTCCCTGCATCTCTTCCTCCAGAATCTGTCTGACCTGATCTGCCTCCGGCCTGTATACCTCAATCAGCAGCTCATCATGCACCTGTACAATTAAATGACTGCGGAGCCCCTCCGCTTTTAAGCGCCGATACACCTGAACCATCGCAATCTTAATGATATCCGCCGCACTGCCCTGAATAGGCATATTTTTAGCCACTCGTTCGCCAAAGGAACGCTGATTAAAATTGGATGCTTTAAGCTCTTCGATACTGCGCCGTCTTCCAAAAAGTGTCTGTCCATAGCCATGCTGCTTTGCAAAAGAAACACAGCCCTCCAAAAAGCCTCTTACTTTAGGATATTGTGCGAAATAATTTTCAATATATTCAGAGGCCTCTTTCTTAGTAATCCCCAAATCATCGCTGAGCGAAAAAGCTCCCATGCCATAAATAATGCCAAAATTGACTGCCTTGGCGCTACTGCGCTGCTCCGGCGTTACTTCATCAAATGGAATCTGCATCACCTGCGACGCCGTCATCCGGTGAATATCAGCGCCTGAGCGATATGCCTCGATCAGCTTTTCATCTCCCGACATATGAGCCAGCAAACGCAGCTCGATCTGCGAATAATCTGCATCCATGAAGCAATAGTCCGGACCGCTGGGAACAAAGGCTTTACGCAGTTGCCTTCCCAAATCCATCCGAATCGGAATATTCTGCAGATTGGGATCGGTACTGGACAGGCGGCCTGTTGCCGTAACGGCCTGTTTAAATTTAGAATGAATTCTGCCGTCCACTACAAAGGCTTTGAGTCCTTCTACATAAGTGGATTCCAGTTTGGTGAGCTGCCGGTACATCAGCACCTTGGCTATGATGGGATGCTCCCATTTAAGCTTTTCCAATACCTCGGCCGAGGTTGAATACCCGGATTTGGTTTTTTTACCTGCAGGCAGACCCAGTCTCTCAAATAAAACTGTCCCCAGCTGTTTAGGCGAATTAATATTAAACGGCTCTCCTGCCAGCTGATAGATCTCCTCCTGCAGCGTCTGTATTTCCTGCGTTAAAAACTGCCCAATGTTTTCCAGCACTTCTAAATCAACCGCAATACCCCAAAGCTCCATAGACGCCAGTACTTCGGCCAGCGGTCTCTCAATCGTCTCATACAGGTTCTGCATACTTTTTTCTTCCAGCTCCTGCTGCATGGGCCCTGCAACACGGCTTAAAATCCGCGTAACACCTGTCATATACTCAGCTCTCTTATCAGACGCTACCTGCTGCCATGTGAGCTTTTTAACACCGCTTCCCAAAATTTCCGTTTCGGACGGAGCCAGCTCATCAAGATACAGCTTGGAGAGTTCATCCGGTGCATAATCTTCTTTCGAGGGATTCAGCAGATAAGCTGCAAGCAGTGCATCCAGTACCGGTCCCTGCATCTCAATCTGGCGCGGCAGCAGTTCTTTGTATAGTCTTTTCACATCAAATGTAATTTTAGAAATCTCCGGTGACTCCAGCAAGGGACGCAAAGCCTCCAGTGCCTGATCTGCCTCCATCTCTCCAAAGCATAGGGCTTCTCCTCTCGCAGCTGAGACAAAACCTTCCGGCCACAGCATCACGGTAAGAGCCCCCGTTTCGGCTTCCATGCTTTTCTGAAGCTCCCCTGCATTTTCCACTGCTGTGAAATCAACGGCTGATTTCAGCGTTTCCTGCGCAGTCTCCGCTCCCTCCGGCGCTCTTAACAGTACACGCTGCAGCAGACTTTTAAGCTCATATTCTTTTAAAGCGTCAATGAATGACTGCGTCGCAAAACTCTGCGCCGTCAATTTTCCGGCTTTGCCGGGCTCCTGACAATCAGTACAGATGGTTGCCAAAACAAGACTCATGCGCGCCTGTTCTTTAAATTCCTGCAAATTCTGTGCAGCCCGCGGCGGCTTGATCTCAGCGGCATGGGCGATGGCGTTTTCTACTGTGCCATAAGCCTGAATGATTTTGGCGGCCGTTTTTTCGCCGATGGAAGGGACTCCGGGAATATTATCGGATGGGTCCCCCATGAGGGCTTTCATCTGCAAATATCCGGCTGGATCTACCCCATATTTGGCTTCCACCTCTGCCTCGTGATAAACCTCTGTCTCCGTCCCTCCCTTTTTGGTCTTGGGAATAAGTAAGGTGATATGCTTGTCAACCAGCTGCAGCAGATCGCGGTCCCCGGAAAGGATCATAACCTCATGCCCGGCGGCTGCGGCCTCTTTACCAATCGTTCCGAGTACATCATCGGCTTCGTATCCTTCTTTGGTCAGCAGCGCAATACCCGCTTTTTCCAGCATATCCATCAAAATAGGAATCTGCTCACGCAGCTCCGGCGGCATGCCAGCCCGCGTTCCCTTGTAATCAGCATACATCTCATGGCGGAAAGTAGGCGTTTTAAGATCAAAGGCAATGCCCAGATATTCAGGCTTTTCCTGTTCCATCACCTTCCATAAAATATTAAAAAAACCATGCAGTGCATTCGTATAGATGCCCTTTGAATTAGTCAGCAGCGGCACGCCGTAAAACGCCCGATTGGCAATAGAATGACCGTCTACTAAAAGTACTTTAGGATTCATGAGCTCTTCCTTTCTTTTGGATCAACATAGGAGTAAAAATCAATAGCAGCAGCGGAAAAATGATCGCACAGAGGAGGCCGCCTCGCAGTGCAAACTGATCTGCCGATAAACTAAAGCTTTGCGCAAGATTCGTTTTCTGCAGAATATCGGATACAAGGCCTGTAAGCCACGGTCCAAGCGAACAGCCTACATCACCGCCGAGGGCCATGAGCGCAAACAGAGCTGTGCCGCCTGCCGGAATGGCCTTACTGGCAATCACCAATGTACCGGGCCACATGATACTGACGGACAGGCCGCACAATCCGCATCCCAGCAGGGAAAGCAGCGGCCACGGCGATACAATCGTCAGCAGATAGCCACCGATACAAAGAATTGCAGAAAACATGAGCGCGCGGCTCATGCGCAGCCGCTCCCCTTTGACGCCATAAAAAACTCGTCCTGCTCCCATCAAAAGCGCAAAAAAGCCCGGACCTGCCAGATCTCCCAGTGTTTTGTTAAGCTCCAGCCCCTTCTGCGCGAATAGAGATGCCCATTGCGACATAGCGAGCTCAGAGGCGCCGGCAGCAATCATAATCATCATAGCCGCCCAAAACAGTTTCATTGAAAGTAAGTTTTTAATGCCGCCTGTTCCTTCCCCCGTTTCCATCTTCGGCAGAGGAACTCTGGCAAATAAATAGATATCAAGAGCTGGAAACAGCATCCAAAAAAGCAAAATCCAGCGCCAGTTTTCTTCCCCTAAAAACAGCAAAAATCCCGTGGTCAGCAGCACAGCCCCCAGCTGCCCCCAGCAATAAAACGAATGCAAAAAAGCCATAGAGGAGCCTTTGTCTTCATTGGGAAGCGCGTCAATCACAGGGCTTACCATGACCTCAATGAAACCCGATCCGGTAGAATAGATCAGCGCTGCTATAAGGAGGCCTGTAAACACATGATCTGGAAATAGCTCCGGCGCCAGCGCCAGCAGACCATAGCCAATGAGACTACAGGCTCCTGCTGCCATAAGCAGCGTACGCGTTTTGAAGAAACGTGCCGTTTGTGCTAATATAAGATCGACCGCGATCTGCACAGCAAAAGTCAGCAGCACTAAACTGCCGAGCTGCGCATAGTTTACCTGATAGCGATTCTGAAAAATAATAAAAAATACGGGCGGTACATTCACGGTAATCGCCTGAATGATACTGCCTAGATAACATGCCTTGCGGCTTGTCTGATATGTGTATGTGCGCATAAAAAATCCTTTTCTGATTTAAACCCGGTATTGTATATACTCGTTTTATTATAAACACTTTGCTTATAAAAATCCACTATTTAACAATAAAAATTATGGAGAATCATAACAGACAAAAAGACCGGCTGATCCTCGTTTATATTGGCTTAGGATCAGCCGTTTTTCGTTTTGATTTCGTTCTTATCTCACCATATAAAATTAGCTTTAGCCGCTTCTCCGTTATCAATTAAAATATCCTGCGCCGTCATCGAACGATTGCACACGGTCACAAAATAGGCCCATTCTGCAATCTCCTCCGGCGCTGCCCATTTAGGCAGCAATGTTTCATTCATGACTGCCTGCCAGAGCTTTGGATCTTCAATAATATGCTGGTTAAGATCTGTTAAGACTCCGCCGGGTGACAAACTATTGGCTGTTGCACCAAACTGAGCGACCCGCAGCGCTGTACTCTTCATATAAGATACCATACCGCCCTTACTGGCAACATATTCAGGAAATTCCGCCCCTGTGAGCGCACTGGCAGAGGCAATAAACAAAACGCTTCGAATCGCTTCCTGCATAGCGTAGGCCTCGGTAATGCGAATTGATCCTTTCAAATTGATGTCAATATCTTCTCCCGAGTTTTGCACCCCGGCATTGTTAATCAGAATTTCTATAGCAGGCAGCTGCGGCAGTTCTCCTTTAAAGATATCTGTTTGATAATGCGTATACATATCATGCATAATCGTGCCTGCCATCCGATCCATGCCAAATACCGTATGCCCTTCATCTAAAAATTTTTGCGCAATCGCCCTGCCGATTCCACCGGCCGTTCCTGTAATCAAAACTCTCATGTTAGGCATTCTCCTTTGTTTTTTGCAATGCAAATTTCATTTGCATTGTAATATACGGCTCTCCTATGTTTTCTTCCTTCCATTTTTTACAGATCATAAATCCGATCGGTGAAAAGAAGACTTCACATAACAGCTCTACCGCCATACCAATAGCAGAACAAACAATGCATTGTAACAATGACCACTCAAAAAAGAAATGACTCACCAACAGTGCAAAAACCAGATTATCTGTAAATTGTCCTATCGCCGTAGAAATATAAGTACGCAGTGCATATGCGCTAAATCTGTTTTCCTTGACACGAAGCAGCCTTCCGATCCCTGCATTGACGCAGTTATTGACGATGGCAGAGACCGTAAAAGCAATCGTACTGCCCAGCAACACATACCATGTACCGGCAATGGTATGATCAAGCGCACTATTGATCATCGCCTCGCTGCCCGGTACATACGCTTCTCCCCACATGCCCGGAATATTCCCCGCTATGTAAAATACAATACAGGCCAGCAGATTAAAGAAAACGGCCACAAGCGAAAGCTCTGTTGCCGCCTTGGCGCCAAAATGCTTGGTGAGCACATCCATTGACAAAAAAGAGATCCAAGAAACAATGATTCCACAATCCATAGCTAACCACTCTGACGGTAAATGAATACTCTTATTTGCCAGCAGATTCATCATAATCACTGAAAAAACAAATAAAGTCATAATCCCCGCCGGAACGCTCCGAAGCAGAATCTTTAATTCTAGGATCTCCTGTTTAATTTTACTCGACATCACAATACTCTCCTTGTTTTTTATTAGCAAGATGGTTAGGCAAGAAACATCTTGTTTGAACTACGCGTCTTATTATACTGATCTACTCTCCGCTTGTCAATTCGCTTTTTGTGCTGGGACTTTGCACAGACTTAAAAAAATGTGCTGCCAAATATATCCTCGGCAGCACATCCTTTTCTCTTACCAGTATCCTCTTCCCCGTTGAATCACTCCGCAGGCTATTTTCTTGCCAGAATTACCGGAGGGCTGCGTTGTATAATCATCAGGATGATCATGTATAATCACTGTCCTGCCGATGATCTCCTCTACCGAAAACCGATTAGTTAAAAATACCGAAAGCGCGAACCCATCATTTCCAAATAACGGCGGTAAATCTCCTGCATGGTATGGATGCTCGCATCCATCAGGATTATAATGCCCTCCCGCATCAGCAAATGCATCCTCTTGATTACCGCTGCAGGCCTTCCCTTCATGAATATGAAAGCCAAAGATTGGCTCATGGCATAGACTATCCGCCTGCGGCAGTCCGCTGATCTGCGCATACACAATCACGCCTCTTCCGGTTTGATAAAACCACACGCTGCCTGATATGTCCGGATTCTTTTCACTGCCGCGAATGCTTGCCATGGCCTGTGCCCCTCCGCGCAGTACCGAAAGCAGCGACCCTTTTGCGCTCACGCCAAATAATGATCTCATATAAATACTCCCATCCTTTGTCTACTGTATTTTATGCAGATCATAGGCGCAAGGTTCAGATTTTTTCACACGAAAAAGGAAATGAACTATAAGTATCCAAAGCATACATAGTCATTTCCTTTTAACTTATGCGGATGAAGGGACTCGAACCCCCACGATGTCACCACCGGCAGATTTTGAGTCTGCTGCGTCTGCCAATTCCGCCACATCCGCCCATATCTTGAAGCGAATATAATCATAGCATACCCTGCTCCGTATGTCAATATCTTTTTATTCTCTTTTATGCATTGACAAATGAATCCTCCTTCTCCATAATCTAAGCATCTATATA
>CANOUM010000074.1 GCA_947570515.1 uncultured Clostridia bacterium | reverse complement strand
TAAAAATGAATAATCCACCATCTTCCCGTCCCGAACCAGCATTGTGGGGGAGGCTATTCCCTCCTTCGCTTTTGCCCAAAGTGTTCCCACCGCTTCTGTCAGATTTCCCTCCTCGCCACGAAACCGCAGCTCCCGTTCCAAAAGCGGGGGCACTCCAAAACGTGGCTCCGGCAGGCGGTAAAAAAGTCCCGGAAGGACCTGCCGTGCGCCGGTGGTAATATCCCCTTCTACACGACGGATACAATCAATGATTCGTCCCTCTCCATCCAAAAGGATCAGATTGGCCTTTCGCCCCATTGCCTCCAGCACCAGGCTTCGTGAAACCTTATCCCCCAGTTCGTTGGTTGCTTCCAGCCGAATGGTAACGAGTCGTTCCATATAGGGCTGATCCAAATCCAGAATACGGGCTCCGGTCAAATGTTTACGAAGCAGCATACAAAACATAGGCGGCTGCAGCGGTGTTTCCGGCTTCTGCTCTGTGAGATGCAATCTGGCGTGACTGGCATTAGCCGTCAACAGCAGCCGCTGCATCTTGCCCTGACTGCGGATATTAAGAATGATCTCATCCGCTTCCGGCTGATAGATCTTATCAATTCGTCCTCCCAGCAGCTGTTTTTCCAGTTCTCGCCGCATAGCAAAGGCTGTAATTCCGTCAAATGGCATACGTTTCTCCCTTCCAAACTCTTTGCGTGCATCAATTACGCTTCTTTAAACTCGATCCCAATTTGTTTTCTGAGCGCTTCCAGCAGCCTGCACACCTCTGTTGCCTGCCGGCTGCAGTACGTATACGCCTCCTGATGCTGCTGCGGATTCTGAATCCACTGATAGAAGCTCCTTGCCTCCGCGCCCATGAGCGTATTTTTTTCTTCATCTCCCCATACCGGATGAATACTGCCGTCCGGACGATGCAGATTCATCCCTGTCAGCTGTGAAATGGAATCAATCGTAAGCGTACCCTGGTCGCCAATGATCTGGGATCCCAGATAATTCTGTCCGACCTTGCTATAGCTGATACTAACATGACAGTCTTCATATATGAATAAAAGGTCGCCGCTGCAGTCAGCTCCTGATTCTAAAAACTGCCCATGGGCTACGATGTCTTTTGGTTTGCCGAAAAGCTCCAGCACCAGATATATACAATATATCCCCAGATCCATGAGCGCCCCCGTACAAAATTCCGGATTAAAAATATTCGGATTCTTTCCCGCCAGATAGGCCGGGTATTTAGAGGAAAGCTGTGAAAAATCAATATGCGCCGTGCGGATTCTGCCTAATTGACTTACCGCCTCCTTCAGCGCTGCCAGCTGGGGCTGATGCAGCATCATAATAGCTTCCATATAAACCAGTCCCTTTTCCGCTGCCAGCTCCTGCAGCTCCTGCAGCTGCTCTGTATGAATGGTGATTGGCTTTTCACAAATTACATGTTTTCCATTCATTAAAAACAGCTTGCTCTGCTCATAATGCAGCTTATTCGGACTCGCAATATACACCGCATCGATCTCCTCCTGCTGCGCCATCTGCTGCAGATCTGTATAGATTTTGATTGTATTGCCGTGAGCAGCTCCTTTAAATGGCTGCGCAAAGCTGCATCCTTTTTCCGCACTGCGGGAATACACGGCCGAAAGCTCCATCCCGGCCACCTCCATCGCACCGGCAATAAAAGTTTCTGTGATCCAGCCGGTGCCAATAATTCCATAGCGTATCATGCTGATTTCTCCTTTTTATATTGTAAATACGTCCGTGCTGCATTCGCGTTTGGTCAGATATATGGAACCGGCGCCTGCCTTGCCCATGCGCTCCTTGATCATCGTAAGCGTTGTATTCATCGCAAGCTCCGGCTTATTGTTCTCTTCACTCAGATGTCCTAACAGAAAAATCCCCTTTGCATTTTGCCGCAGTGCTTCCGTCACTGCCTGCGCACAGTCGTGGTTTGAAAGATGTCCCATGTTGCTGAGGATTCGCTTTTTGAGCAGCATAGGATAGGGGCCGTTCATGAGCATATCAATATCGTGATTGCTTTCGATGACGGATAGATCTGCCTCGGCCAGATGCCTTTGCATCAGCGGCGTGACCATGCCGGTATCGGTGATCACAACGACTTTATTGCCGCCGCTTTCCACCGCATAGCCACATGGATCATTCGCATCATGACAGGTTGGAATCGCTTCTATACGCAGATCACTCATCCGGTAGCCTTTTCCTGAACGGATTTCCACGCAAAGCTCTCCCGGCACCTGCCCAACCATACGCTGCATCCCATGCCATGTTCCGGCGGTTGCCATGACCGGCACTCGATAGCGGCGCATCCACACGCCCACTCCTTTGGTATGATCTGAATGCTCATGCGTTACAAAGACTGCCGTGATGCTGGCCGGATCAATCTGACGCTCCTTAAGCAGCTTTTCTATCTGGCGCGCACTGAGTCCGATATCAATCAGCAGCCTGTGCTGCCCCGTTTCAATCAAATGACAGTTACCGCTACTGCCGCTTGTCACAGAACAAAATCGCATCTCTCTATGATTCTCCATTCCAAAATTCATTTAAAACTGCCGGCAGATTTTGAGGCTAGACTTTCGTAATCGGAAACCAGTCCTTAGGATACAGCTCATAGTATCTTTGCTGATCAAAACGCTCATCTACTAATAAAATGACCCCTTTATCCTTTTCTGTCCGAATGACACGTCCTGCTGCCTGAAATACCTTTCCAATGCCGGGATAAGCATAGGCGTAGGCAAATCCCTTTCCTTTGGATACCTCCATCTGCTCCCGAATAAGGTCCCGCTCAAGACCAATCTGCGGAATCCCCACACTGACAATCATAACCCCGATGAGGGCGTCGCCTTGCAGGTCAATCCCCTCGGAAAACACACCGCCCAGCACACAAAAGCCCAGCAGCGCCCCTTTAGATTCATAAAACTGCTGTAAAAAGGCCTGCCTATCCTCTTCGCTCATCTGGCTTTCTTGCTTGATGACCCTTTCCTCAGGATAAGACTCTGTAAAACATGTATACGCCTGCTCCATATAGGCAAAAGAAGGGAAAAAGGCCATATAATGCCCTTCCTGCGCCGCAATCATCTGCTGCAAAAGCAGGCATACCGACTGCATGCTCTGCTGCCTATTCTGATAGCTTGTCCTGACTCTGCTCACCATCACCTTTTTATGTTCAGCCGCAAAAGGAGAGTCCAAGGCAATGGCCTTCTCCTCTTTCTCACCGCCCAGCAGCTCTTTATAATAATCCACCGGCATCAGGGTTGCCGAAAAGAATATCACACTGCGTACCTGCGCATACACCGCTTTCAACGATGAAGACGGATCTGCACAAAACAAACGCAGAATCCAGTCCTTCCCCTCTTTTTTGAAATAAGGCTGATATCCTTCCCCCATGGAATCCCAGATTTTCAGAAAAAACAAAGCATCAAAATAGAGCTCCCATACCGTCTCCTCTATTGCCTCTCCTCCTTGCTCCTGCACTCGTATCTGCAAATACTCTTCCATCTTCTCGCAAAATCGTTTCAGGGCATGATACCAGGTTTCTTCCGGCTGTGCCGGTAAAAAATTCTCGTCTTCCGGTACTTTCTTTTTCATCTCGAGAAACAGGGCATTGATCTTGCTGATCCGTTTGTACAAGCTTGACTGCTTCGGCAGCGCAGCACGAAACTGCATAAAAGCCTGCTTGCTAATCTGTGCGCTGAACATCTCTCTGGCTCTGTCAACCAAATTATGTGTTTCGTCAATCAGGAGCACATACTCTTTTTTTCGCTCCTGAAAAAAACGCTTAAGCGATGCGGCTGGATCAAAGGCATAATTATAATCGCAAATGAGCAGATCACTCCAAACGGCTATATCCAAGGCCAGTTCAAAGGGACATACCTGATACTTTTCTGCGATCTGTTGGATTTGCTCCTTTTCAAAATGATCATATTGTTTCAGTGCAGAGAGAACCGCCTCGTTCACCCGGTCATAATGGCCTTTGGCATAGGGACATTTTTTCGGATCACATTCTCGTTTTTCCTGCAGACAGATCCGATCCTTCGCTATTATGTGCATGCTTTTAAGGCGTAATCCGCTTTGTCGCATCTTAGAGAGTGCTTGCAGGGCTGCCTGACCTGTGACGTTTTTAGCTGTTAAATAAAATATTTTCTCTGCTTGACCTTCTCCCATCGCTTTTAAAGCCGGAAATAAAGATGAGATCGTTTTTCCGATTCCAGTCGGCGCTTGTAAAAATATTTTTTCTTTCTCCTGAATCGCTTTATAGATATAAGCGGCCATCGTCCTTTGCCCTGATCGAAAGGCAGAAAACGGAAACGTCTGTGCTTTTAAATTGGCTGTCCGAACCTGATCCCAGTCATATTTCCAGCTTAACCATTCACAATACGATCCTGTAAGGCCGTCCCAAAAAGTCGTGAGCTCTTCCCATGTATAATTCTGATACAAATACTTAACTTCTTCTGACTCTGCATGAATATAGGAAAGGCGTACCATAACCTGCGGCAGCGCCTCCTGCTCAGCTAGAAGATAGGCATAGCACATGGCTTGGGCCCAATGAAGCGGAAAGGTCTGCTGTGCAATATACTCCAAATTGACCACGGTGGACTTAATTTCATCTACAACGCGTTCCCCCTGAGCATCTGTGTATATCCCATCAGCTCGTCCCTCTATGATCAGCTCGGCATCTTCTTGAAATTGAATTGTTTTTTTGAATACAACCTCTTTTTCATATCCATCCTTTTCTGCCTTCTGAAGTTTCTGATGCAGACGTGTTCCTTCTACTGCTCGCGCTTTGCCGGCAAAACCGCTCACAATGTCTCCGCTTTTTAGGATAAATTCTACCAGCGTCCGGACTGATATTTCATATGTCTTCGTTTTTCTCTTCTCCCTCATAATGAATGGATGCTAGTGCTCTTTGTGTAATCTCCTCCGGATATCCAATGTACTCTAGAATCCGAATACCGTTTGGCTTTTTCAAGACGCCCGGCTTGAGCAGATAATCAAATTCAAGAGCCTCTTTGGTAACATTCTCTTCAAAATGATAGCTATCGTATTCTTCCTTTACATTTTCTGTAATTTCTATGTCATGCGTCGCCACGATGACCATACAGTGATGCTGCGATAAATATGTTAGCAGTGAAGAGGCGGCCGCTACCCGTTCTGTAGGATTGGTACCTCGGAAGATTTCATCAATCAAAAGCAGCGTGCAGCGCTCCTCATCGACTACATGAATCATACGCAAAAGAGCCTCTGCTTCTGCCATATAATAACTACGCCCTTCCATCATATCATCGCTCGGACTGATTGAGGACAAAATATTAAAAAAGGAAGCTTTATATTCTTTAGCCATCACCATATAAAAGGTCTGCGCTAAAATCAGATTCAGTCCAATCGTTCTTAAGAAGGTAGATTTTCCTGACATATTGGATCCTGTGAGCACCACATTTTTATGATCAATCGTAATATCATTGCAGACTGCTCCTTTTAAAAGAGGATGTCCCATTGCGACAGCGCTGAAATAGTCCTTATCCTCTACAAATTTCGGCTTACAGCTTTGCCGCATCCCCCTCCTCACAGAGGCCATGGATTGAAATGCATCCAGCTCTCCAAGGCGCCGATACAGCGTTCTCAGTACGGGTGCATACTGCTCAATATACATGCTGGTTCTGATGTACGCCCTCGCTTCTGTGAGGAATGCAATCTTAATATATTCACTAAGTCCGAGCGGATCAGTCGTCCCTGACTTTAAAACCCTATTCTTTTTTAATATAATCTGACACTTATCCACCGCTTTTTTGAAGAAATCATTATATCCATGATCTAATTCCGAATAATGCAGTTTCTCAATCTCTTTCGCTGCTACCAGCATTCTGGCAATATAGCGAATTCCCGGCATGGAGGCTTCGGTATATTTATTGATGCTATGATGGATAATCATATTCATAATAAAGAATATAATGATCAAAACCACCGCGCGTGTCCACAAAAATGGCAAGGAAATGATGGAGGCAATCATCCCTAGCGTAGAGGGGATCACCCATCCTCTCGACGGCGGCAGCGGCGGAGTCCCTTTAAATAAAACGGAGGCCGCTCCATCATACTCTTCTTTCCCCATATAGTACAACAAGCATTGAATCGCTTCTCTTTTATCTTTGTTATGTTGAAAAAAATCAATCATCCGTCCGCGGCGCTTGAGCTCCTCCTCATCAAACCGGAGAATGCGCAGCATATTATATAAACACTGCTGTCCCGGCATCGATAACGTCCGATTCATTTTCATATAAGAACGATTCATATCTAAATCATTCCATGTCAGATCATCTAAGATCCAGTCTTCCTTTTTCATCATGCGGACAAAAAAATCCTCCACATCATGAAAGTTCACATCTTGTGATTCATCTTCCTTTCCCCACCAGCCTTGAATAAAGCGAAGGGTACTTTTTTTAAAAAGACCTGCCATTCTTATCTCTCCATTCTCTGTTAAAAAATCCCTGCTATTTCACAATTTTTCAAATGTTGTTCATATTCCTTTGCAAAATAGTAATTTCCTTTCTCATCATACACAAAAAACAAATCATCGGTATCCGCTGGCTCCAGCACCGCTTCTACAGACTCCAAGCTGGGACTGCCGATTGGCCCTGCCGGAAGTCCCTCACAAATATAAGTATCGTAAAACTTTTCATAGTCCTCTGGATTTCGATAGGTTTGTAATGCATCCTGCAGATAAAAAATAGTTACATCCATTTGCAGAGCCGTTCCTTGTTCAAGTCTATTGCGAATCACTGCAGCTACATAGGGCTTTACAATATTCTGAACATCATATGCACTTTCTTTCTCTACAATAGAAGCCATAATCAAAATCTCATCCGTTGTATATCCCTGTGCTCCTGCTTTTGCTTCCATCTCTGAACTAAATTTGCCCTCCCATGAATGCAGCAGAATGTCTAACACCTCTTCTGACGTCGCTGTCTCTTCCCATTCATAATCCCCCGGTGCAATATATCCTTCTGCACTAAAGGCTCTATGCGGATCTTCTGCAACCTTTCCCCAATACAAGTATTCTGAAGACCTCATCTGCTCTATTTGTTCTAAAAGCTCCTTCACGCTGCTTCCTTTTCCGGATTCAACCAGCCGCTGCAGAATCTCTGTCAGATATTCTCCGCTTTCTACCGTAAAGTACTGTTTAGGGGTTTGCCTTTCCGAGATCGCAGACTCCTGAAATATCTCCGAACTCTCTTCTGCTTGTCTGTTCCCTGGCGAAGACTCAGATACCTGCTGTTTGCACGCAGATAGCTGACCTACTAATAATACCAAAAGCAACAGATAAATACTACCAATAAATCTACTTTTTTTCATTTTTTCTTTCTTCCATAAAGAACGGGAAGCGCCCGTTTCAGGCATCTTCCCGTTAATTTGGCCCTCTCTCAAAAATTATGTGTCTGGTTTCATTTCTACTTCTATCATCACAGAACTATTTTTCA
>CANOUM010000073.1 GCA_947570515.1 uncultured Clostridia bacterium | reverse complement strand
AAAGGAATTGTTTTTCTTTATCCGGTCTTTCAAAAAAGCGGTTTACAGATACCGCGGGATCCGCTAGCATCACCAGCACATGATCCTCGTCCGATATTTTTCTCAGAGTTTCCACTTCAATATTTGTGTCGACAAATACCATTTTCCCTTCTGTATTCAACCGATCTAGAATTTGCAGCTCCAGTATTTCACATTCTTTAGAGCACGCCCTGACCCAGTTTTCATACTCATCCGGCGTTCTCCTGA
This sequence comes from uncultured Clostridia bacterium, assembly GCA_947570515.1. Lineage (GTDB taxonomy): Bacteria > Bacillota > Clostridia > Lachnospirales > Bianqueaceae > CALWPV01. The sequence goes on along the minus strand of CANOUM010000073.1, from coordinate 7,308 downwards.
TGAAATCATGCCAGTCCTGTAAATCCCTTGTATATGTCAGGTTCGGAAATTTGTCCTTGTCCAGTCCAGGTAGCAGAGCATTGTGATAATTTTCTTCACAGGCAATCCCGTTATGCCGTTCGGCAAGCATTTTTACCATCGTTGATTTTCCTGCATATGCAGTTCCGTTAATAAAAAATATATTTTCAAATCCTTTTTTCATCATATTCCACTTTCATCAGCATCAGTCCCTGCGGCGGAGCAGTCGGCCCCAAAATTTCACGCTGTCCGTTTTGCAGCGCCTGCTCTACTATGCTTGGGTCTAATTTTCCTCTGCCAATTTCAAACATTGTTCCTGCAATAATCCGAACCATATTATATAGAAAGCCATTTCCCGTTATCTCAATTCGTTTGCCCTCGCCGTCATCTAGCAGCACGGCCTCATCTATTCTTCGCACTGTAGAAAGATTGATGCCTCCTGCCGAACGAAATGCGGCAAAATCATGCTCTCCTTCCAAACTGCTAAGCGCCTGCTGCATTTTTTCCATATTTAAAGAGCCTCTGATTAAAGTATAGTATCTCCTATACTCTGGAGGCATGACCTCTGCCTGCAGAAAACGATACGCATAGGTCTTTCGCTTTGCCTGAAAACGCGGATGAAAATCCGGATCTGCCTCCCATGCACGATAGATACGAATATCCAGCGGCAGATTGGCATTGAGTGCACGCACCAATTGTTCAGCTGCAATGGTATGCTGCAATTCCATAGCCGCTACCTGTCCTCTTGCATGTACACCGGCGTCAGTACGTCCCGATCCCATCAGATGCACCCTTTCATGAAAAAGGCGCTCTACCGTATCTTCTATCGTCTGCTGAATGCTCCTGCCATTCTCCTGTCTCTGCCAGCCCACATATTGTGAGCCGTCATAGCCAAGTTCTAATGCCACTTTTCTCATATTTCCTCTTTCATCAAAAGATACTGCTGATCACGGATGTAATACTAGGCAGGTATCTCGAACAAATTAGTATAATAAAAAATACAATCAGCATCCCCTTGGCCGCGTAGTCGGCCTTGGTATACCTCAATTCCTTCATCCTCGTCCGTCCCTCATCTCCCCTGTAGCAGCGCGCCTCCATGGCCGTCGCCAATTCATCCGCTCTGCGGAAAGCAGAGATAAAGAGGGGTACCAGCACAGGAATCAAGCTCTTGGCTCTGACAATAATACTACCGGATTCGAAATCAGCGCCTCTCGCTGTCTGTGCCTTCATGATTTTGTCAGTTTCCTCTAATAAAATGGGAATAAAGCGCAGTGCAATGCTCATCATCATCGCAATATCATGTACGGGCACCTTGATTCTTTTTAGCGGCCGTAAAAGCCGTTCTAGGCCATCTGTGAGCTCAATAGGTGTTGTGGTTAATGTCATCATGGAGCAGCCAATAATCAGCAAAATGAGACGCAGCGCCATGAAGACAGCCGTGTAGAGGCCTTGTTTGGTGATGGAAAGAATGCCCCACTGCCAGATCGGATCTCCCTTTACGAGAAAAATATTTAAAACAACGGTAAATAAAAGAAGCATCAGAATGGTCTTTAGGCCTCGCAGGATGAAATGAAACGGGATCTTGCTCAGCTTGATGGCGCCCCAAAGCCCCAGCGCTGCCAGTGCAAAACCAAGCATATTCTTTATGCAAAAAAGTCCAATGATATAGATCATGGTTGCCACGATCTTGGTTCGCGGATCAAGGCGATGCACGGCTGAATCTACATCATAGTATTGTCCAATTGTTATATCTCGCAGCATTGTCTTACCTCTTTAATACTTTCAGCAGATATGCCTCCATCTGATCCATACTCAAAATGGTCTCCGGAATGTCATATCCATTTTCACCCAGCAAATTGCCAAGCTGTGTAACCTGAGGGATATCTAATCCAATTTCTCTTAATTCATCTGCGTGAGTAAATACTTCGGCCGGCGTACCATCAAACCGTACCTGGCCGCTGCCCATGGCAATAATGCGGTCGACATGCTTGGCGACATCCTCCATACTATGAGAAACCAAAATTACAGCCGTCTTTTGCTCCTTCTGCAGCCATTCAATCTGCGCCAAAATCTCATCTCGGCCTTTTGGATCCAACCCTGCGGTTGGCTCATCCAAAATTAGATATTCAGGTTTCATAGCCAGCACACCGGCAATCGCAACCCTTCTTTTTTGCCCCCCGGATAGTTCAAACGGGGACTTTTGTTTGTATTCTTCACCCAGTCCGACCATCCTCATGGCCTCCTCGACTCTCTGATTCACTTCGTCTTTGGAAAGCCCCATGTTGCTTGGACCAAAAGCGATATCCTTTTCTACCGTCATCTCAAATAATTGATGCTCCGGATATTGGAAAACTAAGCCCACCTTTTGCCGGATACGTCTCAGCTTTTCGGCCTTTCGTGCCCTTATTTGCTTTTTTGAGCTCTTGCCCTTGTTTACATCCGGCAGTGCAAAGATATCTTCTCCGTCACAAAGCACCGTACCGCTTGAGGGCTGAACCAATCCATTTAAATGCTGAATCAGCGTGGATTTTCCTGACCCAGTATGGCCGATGATGCCGATAAACTCCCCTTCATGAATCGTAAGATTCACATTTTTCAGCGCCGTTTTTTCGTTCGGTGTTCCTGAATCATAAATATATGTTAGGTTTTTTACTTCAATTGACATAAAGCATCCACCATTTCTTTCGTCGTCAAAATATCCTGCGGCAATGGCACTCCATTTTTACGCAGTCGATAGGCCAGCTCCGTCATGGGCGGCACATCAAGTCCATATTTTTTAAGCTCTTCTACCTGAGAAAAAACCTCTTTGGGCTTTCCTTCCAATACAATTTTTCCATGATCCATCACAATGACCCGGTCAGCCTGTACGGCCTCTTCCATATAATGTGTAATATGGATCACTGTTATTTTTTCTTTTTTATTTAATTTCCAGAGTGTTTCCATGACTTCCTGCCGTCCCTTCGGATCCAGCATGGCCGTTGGCTCATCGAGCACAATACATTCCGGACGCATGGCCAGCACCCCGGCAATCGCAATTCGCTGCTTCTGTCCGCCAGAGAGGCGAGTCGGTACACTTTTCCGATATGAAAGCATCCCAACGGCTTCTAAAGCCTCTTTCACATTCATCCGAATTCTTTCCGGCTGCATTCCAAGATTCTCAGGCCCAAATGCCACATCCTCCTCTACAATCGAGGCAACCATTTGATTATCCGGATTTTGAAAAATCATTCCTGCTTTCTGACGAATCAGCCATATCATATCCTCTTGCTTTGTGTCCATTCCTTTGACCCATAGCGTTCCTGCAGAAGGCTGCAGCAGTGCATTAATATGACGAGCTAACGTTGATTTTCCGCAGCCGTTATGCCCTAAGATCACCACAAATTCTCCTGGACTCACTTTCACGTCCACACCGCGCAGAGCAGGCACCGGGGACTGGGCATTCTCCTCATCCTCTACCGCATAAGCAAACTCCAGCTTCTCACTGCGAAGCATTTCTTCCATTGGCATCCTCCATGATGAAGAAAAGCAGGCAGGACCGAAGTCCGACCTGCTTTTCATTTCATTTTATACTAATTCGATGATCGCTACCTCGGCTCCGTCACCTTTTCTGGGACCTACCTTGATGATACGAGTATAGCCGCCCTTACGATTTTCATACTTAGGCGCTACTTCGTCAAACATCTTAGCAACCATGTCAACTTTCTTACTCAAACTTCTCTTTTTAACGCCGTCAGCCGGTACTTCGGTAACGGGATTAAAAACTTTCAGCATCTGACGTCTTGCATGCAGACGAGAAGGACTGTCTTTTTTGATCGTTTTTTTGATCTCCTCGTATACGGTTACTTTCTTACCATCTACGACTTCTTTTACTCTTCTTCCATCCTTGTCCTTCTTAGGAACACGTACATTCACTTCAACGGTCTCATAATGATCTTTTTCACGAATTGCTAAGGTAATCAGCTTTTCTGCCTCACGGCGAATTTCTTTTGCCTTAGTAACAGTAGTGGTAATTCTGCCATGATATAACAGGTTTGTTACCTGATTGCGCAGCAGCGCTTTTCGCTGAGAAGAGGTTCTTCCAAGCTTTCTGTATCCAGCCATTATAATATCCTCCTATAATAGCGTCAGCTGCATGCATGCTCCTGACATTCAAAATGCTCAGTTACACGTATGCGCTTTCGCAGCAAGGCCCGCCTTCCTTAAATTTGACGGCGCCCCCGGTCTTTCCGGCTGCCAGATGCAGCTCAAAACCGTGATCTTATCTCCGGCTAAAGAAATAAGATAGATTCCTTTCGGCACTATTGTGCCAAAAGCTGAGCCTTATTCTTCATGGGGCTTCAAGGAAAGTCCAACCTCATGCAGTTTGCTCAATACTTCATCTAAAGACTTGCGTCCCAGATTACGAACTTTCATCATTTCATCTTCCGTTTTATTGGTCAGATCTTCAATCGTATCAATACCCGCTCTCTTCAAGCAGTTATAGGAACGAACAGACAGATCCATCTCTTCGATTGTCATCGTTAAGACTTTTTCTTTCTGATCCTCTTCCTTTTCAACCATAATTTCCGCATTTTTAGCGCTGTCGGAAAGATCAATGAACAGAGCCAGATGGTCGTTCAAAACCTTTGCTGCCAAGCTAACTGCTTCATCCGGCTTAATCGTTCCGTTGGTCCAAATCTCCATCGTTAATTTATCGTAATCGGTAATTTGACCTACACGAGTATTTTCAACGATGAAATTTACACGCTCTACGGGAGTGTATAAAGAATCAATCGCGATTACGCCAATTGGCTGATTGTCATCTTTATTCTTATCAGCACCCACATAACCTCTGCCTTTTGTAATGGTCAGCTCCATAAACAGCTTCGACAGTGAGCCGCCGCTCAGCGTTGCAATCACCTGATCAGGGTTGATGATCTCATAATCCTGATCCATTTTAATATCTTTGGCTCTGATAACTCCTTCACCCTCATATTCGATATAGGCAGTTTTAGGCTCATTGCTTTCAGTATGTGCCTTCACTGCTACATTCTTCAGATTCAGAATGATCTCAGAAACATCTTCCTTTACACCCGGAATCACTGAGAATTCATGGAGCACGCCATCAATTTTAATTGTGGAAATCGCTGCACCGGGAAGCGATGACAACATAATTCTGCGGAGAGAATTTCCGAGTGTCGTACCATAACCTCTCTCTAAAGGTTCGACAACAAACTTGCCATAGGTACCGTCTTCACTGATATCCATCACGTCAATACGTGGCTTCTCAAATTCTAACACAGGGAACCTCCTTCACTCTCTAGAGCTCTTTATTATTTAGAATACAACTCGACGATCAGCGTCTCATTTACCGGAATTTCGATCTGCTCACGGGTCGGAATTGCCTGTACGTTAATCTTGGCATTCTCCTGGTCCACTGCGATCCACTCAGGAATTACACGACCGGCAGTCGTATCAAAAATGTCTTTGAAGCGCTGCATAGAAACAGAACCTTCCTTCAAAGTAATCACATCACCGGGTTTTACCTGATAAGAAGGAATATTTACTTTCTTACCATTTACCTGAATATGATTATGACGGATGACCTGACGAGCCTCTGTACGAGAACGACCAAAACCTGCACGATACACTACATTGTCTAAGCGACGCTCCAGCAGCTTTAACAGGTTGTCACCGGCAATACCCTTCTGCGCGCTTGCCGTAACAAAGTAATTATGAAACTGGGTTTCCAGAATTCCATAAATTCTTTTGGCTTTCTGTTTTTCACGCAGCTGCATTCCATACTCAGACATCTTCTTTCTTGCCTGACCATGCATACCAGGTGCATACGCACGTTTTTCTACTGCGCATTTATCACTCTTGTAGCATCTCTCGCCTTTCAGGAAAAGCTTTTCGCCCTCACGACGGCAAAGTCTGCATACAGATCCAATATATCTTGCCATATTCTCCTATACCTCCAATTATACTCTTCTGCGTTTGGGAGGACGACATCCGTTATGAGGTACGGGCGTCACATCCCGAATTGCGGTAACTTCCAGACCAGCAGCCTGCAGAGCACGGATCGCAGCTTCACGGCCGGCTCCGGGACCCTTTACACTCACTTCTACTGTCTTTAAACCATGCTCCATTGCAGCCTTAGCAGCTGTCTCAGCAGCCATCTGTGCAGCATACGGAGTATTTTTACGAGAACCGCGGAAGCCAAGTCCACCTGCGCTTGCCCAGGAAAGAGCATTACCGGCAGTATCTGTTAAAGTAACAATCGTATTGTTGAATGTAGATTGAATGTGCGCCTGACCTCTGTCAATATTTTTGCGGTTACGACGGCGCGTTGTCTTTTTAAGACCTTTCTTAGGTGCCACGTTTAAACCCTCCTAATTATTTCTTCTTATTAGCGATCGTGCGACGCGGGCCTTTGCGCGTACGTGCATTATTTTTAGTATTTTGTCCACGAACGGGCAGGCTTCTTCTGTGACGAACGCCTCTATAACAGCCAATCTCAGTCAGTCGTTTAATATTCAGTGCGATTTCTCTGCGAAGATCGCCCTCTACCATCTGAGATTCATCAATAATGCTGCGGATCTTGTTGACTTCGTCATCGGTCAAATCACGAACGCGAGTATCAGGATTTACGCCGGCTTCCTTCAAAATGCGAACGGCACTGGTGTGGCCAATTCCATAAATATAAGTCAGGCCAACTTCAACTCGTTTCTCGTTAGGCAAATCTACGCCTGAAATACGTGCCATATATTTTTCCTCCTAATCAACCTTGTTTTTGCTTATGCTTCGGATTTTCGCAAATGATCATAATCTTTCCTTTGCGTTTGATGACCTTGCACTTTTCACACATAGGCTTTACTGATGAACGTACTTTCATGTCATCGCTCCTTTCTTGCCTGCTTGGATTATTTAGCTCTCCAAACAATACGGCCTTTCGATAAATCGTATGGAGAAAGTTCAATTGTAACCTTATCTCCAGGTAATATTTTAATGAAGTTCATTCTAAGCTTGCCGCTGATATGAGACAGTACTCTATGCCCATTGTCCAGTTCAACCAAGAACATGGCATTGGGAAGCTTCTCAACGACAGTTCCTTCCATTTCTACAACATCGTTCTTTGACATGCTTAACCTCCTGCTTTGCTGTTGACCCTTTATGATGAGATCAATACATAACTCAAGCTTCTAAAGCTTTTATGATATCTTCTGTAACGGTTTCCACCGCTTTGGTACCATCCACAGTAATCAACTTTCCAGCAGTTTGATAATGACCGATTAAAGGTGCTGTCTGCTC
>CANOUM010000072.1 GCA_947570515.1 uncultured Clostridia bacterium | reverse complement strand
CTTATCAATAATGCGCAAAACTTCTGCTGCCTGCATTTCCAGACCCAATGCAGCAAAAAAGCCATTTAATAGCTTACGGTTATTGAGATGAACGGTAAATGGACCAAAATCAAGTTCTTTGAAAACATGATAAATCACTGCCGGCATCTCAGCATCATACACAATATCCAGTTCGTCACTGCCAATGATATCGATATCACACTGATAAAACTCACGGAAGCGCCCTTTTTGCGGTCTTTCTCCTCGAAACACCTTACTGATCTGATACCGCTTGAAGGGAAAGGTCAGATCTGCTGCATGCTGCGATACATATCTTGCAAGCGGAACCGTAAGATCGAAACGCAAAGAGAGATCGTTCTCCCCTTTTTGAAACCGATAGATCTGCTTTTCTGTCTCGCCGCCTGCTTTTGCCAATAATACCTCTGACAATTCAATCGTTGGCGTATCCAGCGGCAAAAAACCGAATTTTTCATACCCTGCCCGAATAGTATCTACCATCTGATTAAACAGAATCTGATCTTCCGGCAGAAGCTCCATAAACCCCGACAATATACGAGGCTGCACCTGACTACTCATGCTTAATTCAACTCCTTCAATAAATTCCAATATACATTCATACCCTTTTGCAGCCATTGATTGCGGATGCGATAGGCTGCTTCTTCATCCATTGCTGTTTTGATAAAATCCAGTACCGGTCTGTCGTAATCCCTTACTTGACAGCACACCTCGTACCGGCCCTCTCCCAGTTTACTGATTTTGGCATCCACCTCCATCAATGGAGAATTTTCCAAACAGGAATTTTTGGCATAATCACGAATTTCTTCCCGGATGCTGTGCGGGATGCGCGCCCGAAATAGCTCGACTACCTCTTCTCCCTGAGGATGCAGTGTATAATACAGAGTTTCCTCCATTGTCATTTCTACAACCAAATGCCCTTCACAAAGCTCCGCGATATAATTCTGCATCGAAAAATAATCCATATACCCCCGGAATAACACAAAATCACTGAGATCCGTAGCTTTGATATTTTCCTTTTCTCGAATAATGTATAAAAGGATCAGTTTGTTTTCAGAAAGCTGTTGATCCATCTGACTCGGCTCCTTCCAAAATACGCTCCCATAATGCCTCTGCTCCCATTTTCGTTTCAGAGGAATATGCCAGCAAATCAGCCGGATCTTGAAGCCCCAATGCCTCTCGAAGCATTTTCTTTTGTTTCTCCAGCTGGCTCCTTTTAATTTTATCACTTTTAGTTGCTACGATGACCGTAGGCACTTGATAATACCGAAGCCATTCCATCATCATCTGATCATCCGCAGTCGGTGCATGCCGGATATCAACCAATAAAAGAACCTTTTTCAGGGAAGTGCGTTGCTGCAGATACCGTTCGATTACCTGTCCCCAGCGCTGCTGTTCTGCTTTTGAGACCTTGGCGTATCCATATCCCGGAAGATCAACAAAATATAGTGTTTCATCGATCTCATACCAATTAATGGTTCTGGTTTTTCCCGGAGCAGAGCTGGTTCTTGCCAGCGAACGGCGATCTAACAAAGAATTGATTAAAGATGATTTACCAACATTCGATTTACCAATAAAAGCAATTTCCGGGAGACTCTCTTCCGGAAATTGCTTTATGCTGCCAGCCACCGTTTTCAAGGCTGCCTTCTGTCTATTCATGCGGTCTGTCCTTTTCGAGCAGGCGCCTTGCCAATATTATCACGTTTCGGCTTTTCCCGTTCTTCGCCATACTGATAAATCGGCTCGCCCTTGTGATCTACCACATCGGCTGTAATCGTTACTTTTTCCAGATTGTTCATGGACGGAATCTCATACATCAGATCATCCAGCACCTCTTCCATAATTGCTTTCAGGCCACGAGCTCCTGTTTTACGCTCATTTGCCTTACGCGCAATCGCACGCAGCGCATCATCTTCCATGATCAATTCCACATCATCCATTCCAAACAGCGTCTGATACTGCTTAAGCAATGAATTTTTAGGCTCCTTTAGAATCCGCATCAACGCTTCCTCATCCAGCAGATCTAAGGCAACCTGCACCGGCAAGCGTCCTACAAATTCCGGAATGAGACCATATTTCAAGAGATCCTGCGGCAACAGTTCATGAAAAATCTTTGCGTCAATCTCCTGCTGCGTCTGCTGCGTACTGCCATCTAAGTTAAAGCCAATTGTTTTTTGATTCGTGCGGGCTTTAATAATTTTATCCAGCCCGTCAAACGCACCGCCGCAAATAAACAGAATATTGCTGGTATCAATTTGAATAAATTCATGCTGCGGATGCTTGCGCCCCCCATTCGGAGGCACATTCGCTACCGTACTCTCCAAAATTTTCAGCAGCGCCTGCTGCACGCCCTCTCCGCTCACATCCCGTGTGATAGAAGGATTTTCTGACTTGCGTGCAATCTTATCAATTTCATCAATATAGATAATGCCATGCTCCGCGCGTTCAATATCATAATCCGCCGCTTGAATAAGCTTTAAAAGTACATTTTCCACATCCTCGCCCACATAACCGGCCTCCGTCAGCGTGGTAGCATCAGCAATAGCAAACGGCACATTGATAATTTTAGCCAAAGTCTGCGCCAAGTACGTCTTACCCGATCCGGTCGGACCAATCAAAAGGATATTACTCTTCTGAAGTTCCACATCCTGAATCCGATCCCGTGCATGAATCCTTTTATAATGATTATAAACGGCAATCGCCAGCGCTTTTTTTGCGCTCTCCTGTCCGATCACATAATCATCCAGATAGCCTTTAATTTCCTTAGGCGTCAGGAAATCTCCCGCATAAAACTCTTCTTCATATTCGGAAAACTCTTTTTCAATAATGTCAGCACACAGCTCTACGCACTCATCGCAGATATATACTCCGTTACCTGCAATCAGGCGTCGTACCTGCTCCTGCCCTTTTCCGCAAAAAGAACATGCTACCCTCTTCTTCTCATCGTTTTTTGAAGACATTCGTTTACCTCATATTATTTTTTTGTAATGATCTGATCTACAAGTCCATAGGCTACAGCCTGCTCTGCTGTCAGCCAATTATCCCTCTCCGTATCCTGTGCGATGACCTCAATCGGCTTACCGGTATTCTCAGCCAAAATTCGATTTAACCGTTCTCTCGTCGCTAAAATATGATCTGCCGTGATTTTAATATCGCTGGCCTGTCCCTGGGCTCCGCCGGAGGGCTGATGAATCATGACTTCTGCATTAGGCAGTACAAATCTCTTTCCTTTTTTACCGCCTGCCAGCAGGAATGCCCCCATACTGGCTGCCATTCCCAGGCAGATTGTGGATACGTCAGCTCTTACCAGCTGCATGGTATCATAAATAGCAAGTCCTGCCGTAACTGAGCCGCCCGGGCTATTGATATAAAAATGAATATCTTTATCCGGATCCTCTGAATCCAGAAAAAGAAGCTGTGCAACCACCAAGCTGGCTGTTGCCTCATTGACCTCTTCTGACAGCATGACAATTCTTTCTTTTAAAAGTCTTGAATAGATATCAAAAGACCGTTCTCCGCGGCTTGTCTCTTCAATGACATATGGCACTAATGCATTTCTCATATTCTGTATTCCTTTCTTTGCTAACATAATATACCCTGTCGGTATCTTCCTATATGCACAAGAAACGACTTTGGCTTAAAGTCGTTTCTTGTTATACTATCTTACGCAGCTCGTTCCTTTCATTAGGCCTTTGCGTTTTCTACAATAAACTCCAAAGCCTTCTTTGTCTTTAGCTCAGCCTTCATGCTCTCGATCTCGGCCTCCGTAATAGCGGCTTTCAGCTTGTCTGCTTCCATACCATACATCTTAGCCATAGATTCTACTTCAGCGTCCACATCCTCCTGTGTCGCTTCCAGATTCTCCGTCTTAGCAATTGCTTCCAGCACTAAGCTCTCTTTCAGACGACGCTCAGCCTCCGGACGGACAGATTGACGCATTCCCTCAAGATTGCTTCCTGTCATCTCCATATATTTCTGCATATCCATGCCCTGATACCGCAGCGTCTGAGCAAACTGATTGATCATTTGATCACACTGCTCCAGCACCATGGGATCCGGCATATCCATCTCAGACTTTTCCACAACTTTAGCAAGCAGCTTTGCTTTGCGGGACTCTTCTACCTGTTTAGCCTTACGCTCCTCGAGTGTCTTTCTGGTATCTGCTTTATAAGCTTCCAGCGTATCAAACTCAGAAATTTCCTTCACAAGCGCATCGTTGATCTCCGGCACTTCATTATACTGAATTTTCTTTACCGTCACTTTAAACATGGCCGGCTTGCCTGCCAGATCCTTCTGATGATATTCCTCTGGGAATGTTACGTTGACCTCACATTCATCCCCTATGTTCTTTCCAACCAGCTGCTCTTCAAAGGTATCGATAAAACTGTGAGAACCTAATTTCAAATCATGATTCTCTCCTTTGCCGCCTTCAAAAGCAGTTCCATCCATGAAGCCTTCAAAATCAATCGTCACAATATCATCCATTTGCGCAGCACGATCGGTAATCTCAACCATGCGTGCATTGCGCTCGGCAGCTCTCTTGATCTCTGCTTCTACGTCCTCATCTGAAACAGAAGCATCCTCTGCTTCCGCTTTAAGTCCTTTATACTTACCCAGCTTCACTTCCGGTTTAACAGCTATTTCACAGGTTACCTGAATCGGTTTTCCTTCTTCAATTGTATCCACATTTACTTCCGGACGGGACATAACTTCCAGCTCCAGCTCTTTCACAGCCTCATCATATAATTCAGGCAGCACTGCATTGATTGCATCTTCATAAAAAATCTCTTTGCCATATGTCTTCTCGACCAGCTTACGGGGTGCTTTTCCCTTACGGAAACCGGGAAGAGAAATTTGTTTCTTCGCTTTATTATATGCGACGTCCATCGCTTTCTCAAACTGCTCTGGGCTGATTTCCAGAGTAAGTTTAACCATGCTGTTACCCAGCTGTTCTACTTGATGATTCATTTCGATATCCTCCTGATGTATGTGATTGTACAATGACATTGATTCCTAAATTAGCATTATACAGTATGACCCTGTTAAGTGTCAACATGTTTTTGCTCGGATATGGCTCGTTTTCGTTTCGCTAAAACACCGCCTATTTTCCCCGTCTCTTTAGCTGTCAGGCCTTTCCAGCCCACTGCCTGCACCTTTTCAAAAAGTCCCAGCTCCCGGGCGATCTCATATTTCATTTTTTCCTGTGGCTTTAACCCTTCCAGTTCCATTTGTGTCTGCGGTATTTTCCGTTTTTTCATCGCACTCTCCTCGTTTTTCTAAAGCATTAAATCGTTCTTGTTGCCTTAGTGCAGAGTGTTCCACAAAAAAACCATATTTATACAGCGCTCTCATCTGGTTTATTAGTCCACTGGTCTTTTCTCTCGTTTTAATTCCTCTAAATTAAAAAATAGAATCGAAAACGCGATATAGCTGTAAATATTCCAGATAGAAAACAAAACAGAAAATACAACCTGCATACCGAAAGCAAGCCAAGGGATGGCAATGCGGGCCGTTACACTGCTCAGCATATAGTTACACAGCATAGAACCAGCGCCTGTAAGCAGTAAAATGACCGCACTGCTTCCAAGTGCTTTTCCCATATATCCTCGCAAAATAAAAGCCACATAGCGGAATCCGTCAAATCCAAATCGTCCGCGCAGTGCCGCTGTATTACAGATAAAGCTATGAAACAGATTATACATTACTGCTCCCAGTAAAATAAGAGGAAAAATAAAAAGCAGCATTCCCGGCATGATCATAAGAGGCCCTGCAATCATGACTGTGCCAAATAAAAGCAGCATGAGCAGCATAACAGTTAGAGCCGCCCGCAACCACATTCTAAGGCCGCGGTAAAAAGCTGTACCAAATGGAAGCCTCTCCTCATCAAAGATCAGGTTATGTACCAGCACCGCCGTAACCAGCACCGCTGCCATCTCCAAAAAAGAAAGACCAATTTCACTTTTGTACACACTCAGCAGCTGACCCCACAGCTGCTCCAGACTTTCTCCTGACAGGTCCACCTGTAAAAGCGTATACTGCGTAATCAGATGCACCGGCAGATATACGGCGACCATCAATAGAATAAAACCGCCAAACCGCTCATTGAGCAGCACAAAAGCCTGCTGCAAAATTTCCCGCAAACGCAGCGGCCTCTCTGAAATTGCCCGATTGAATTCTTTTCGCTCTAGCATACAGCCAGTCCTCCTTTCTGTTTTCTCTCTATCATTTCATCAATTCTTCGGATATATTCCTCCACTCCCTTTACATTAGGAACCCTCTCCAGACGGTTTTCCTGCGGAAAATACACCTTCGACACGCCGCCTGCTCCAAATGCTAAAATTGTTTGTCGTTCCTCCATAATCTCGATATTATACAGCCCTTCTTTACCCGGCATACTGTATCCCACATTTTCAAAATTTCCCGCCATATTTTTTTGTCGGTACATATAATACGGATGCATGCCCATTTCGAAAGCTGCTTTCGCCGCAATACCAATCATCTGATCAATGGTTTCCGGGACATCCACCAAGAGCCGCTCTGCCTGCCCTTCTTCATTCATCCGAGAAGAACGCTTAATCGCCAGCGTATGGACCGTCAGATTATCTGGTTTCAGCGCCTGAACTTGCTGCATCGAATACAGCACATCCTCTTGCGTTTCTTCAGGCAGACCTAGAATAAAATCCATATTGATCACATCAAAGCCGGCTTCTCTGGCCATATAAAAGGCCTTCTTCACCTGTTCCACCGTATGCCGGCGTCCGACCAAATCCAAGGTGCGCTGAACCATGCTCTGCGGGTTAATCGAAATTCTCGTAACTCCCATTTCCTTTAGTACATGCAGTTTTTCCAGTGTAATCGTATCAGGCCTGCCGGCCTCAACCGTAACTTCCCGCAAAGCCGAAAAATCACAGAGCGCGTCCGCCGCAGACAGAACCTGCTTTAGTCCCTCCGGCGTCAGCGTTGTCGGCGTTCCTCCGCCCATGTAAAAGCTTTGGATTCTTCTTGTTTTAAGTAAATTAGCACTCTCGCGCATCTCTTTTAAAAGCGCCTCGATATAAGAAGAAGACCATTTATCGTATGCACGCTGATCATGACTTCCAAAAGAACAATAAGAGCAGCGCGTCGGACAAAACGGTATGCCCACATAAACACTCACATCCGTCCCTGTATGCCCCTGCAAAAGACGACGTTCTTTATCCGCTACCATCGCACACAGCTTCGCCTTATCCTCTCTCAGCCGATAAAAATCCTTCAAAATCTGCTCTGTTTCCTGCAGGCTCTTCCCCTGCTCCAAATAGGCATAGGCAACCTTAGAGGGACGGACTCCTGTCAAAATTCCCCAAGGCAAAGGGTGATCCAGCACTTCCAAAATGACTCTCTTCGCCTAGTTTTTCTCAGCCTCTCCCTGATAAATGAACGAGCGCTCTTTCAAACACGCTTCTCTGCAAAGCTGCCCCTGTTCATCATAAAGACTGGCTTTGGTTTCTCCTTCCGAAAGAACAATCCCTCTGATTCCCTTCTGCGGCTCGTTTACAATCTGCGCTAAAGGATGTACC
>CANOUM010000071.1 GCA_947570515.1 uncultured Clostridia bacterium | reverse complement strand
GAAACTGCAGGCAGTCGGAGATTTTTTAGAAGGTCTGCAGCGCTATACAAACTGCAGGCAATATCAAGAAGAATTTGGTGCTAAGGTATATAAAGTTGTTTATGATCCACAGGGAGTAAGGCTGACATATTTAAAAATAACGGGCGGTACATTAAAAGTAAAAGACAGCATTTTATGTGCAGAGGGTGAAGAGAAGATCAATCAAATCCGTTTATATTCCGGCAGCAAATATGAAACAGCCGAGATGGCAGAAGCCGGGACTGTATGCGCAGTAACAGGCTTAAGCAAAACATATCCGGGGGAAGGATTGGGGGCTGAGAAGGATTCACAGGTTCCGTTATTAGACAGCTTCCTGACATATCAGGTCATTTTGCCAGAAGGCTGCGAGCCGCATACAGCAATGCAGTATTTTCGAATCTTAGAGGAAGAGGATCCGCAGCTTCATGTGGTTTGGAATGCACAGCTTAAGGAGCTTCATGTACAGCTGATGGGGGAGATTCAGCTGCAGGTACTGCAAAGGCTGGTTAAAGATCGGTTTGGACTTGCAATCAGCTTTGGGCCGGGCAATATTGTATACCGGGAAACGATTCAGGCGCCGGTAGAAGGAATGGGGCATTTTGAACCGCTTCGGCATTATGCCGAGGTGCATTTGCTGCTGGAACCCGGCGCACAAGGAAGCGGCCTTGTATTTGATACGGCTTGTAGTGAAGATGTGCTTGAAAAGAACTGGCAGCGGCTGATTTTGACGCATCTAACAGAGCGCAGCTATCCGGGAGTCCTCACCGGTTCTCCCATTACTGATATGAAAATTACACTTCTGACAGGAAGAGCTCATGTGAAGCATACCGAGGGGGGCGATTTCCGTCAGGCCACCTATCGAGCGGTACGACAGGGACTTTTAAAAGCCAAAAGCGTATTGCTGGAGCCGTGGTATGCGTTTCAATTGGAAATTCCCAGTCAGCAGGTAGGACGCGCGCTGGCCGACCTGCAGCGGATGAGTGCACAGTTCGAGCCGCCGGAAACACGGCAGAGTATGGCTCTTATCACTGGTACTGCACCGGTAGCTAAATTGCAGGGGTATGCACTAGAGGTAGCTGCTTATACAAAAGGCCTTGGTCGCCTAAGCTGTTTGCCGGAAGGGTATGCGCCCTGTCATAATGTAGATGAGGTCATAGAGACGCTGGCTTATAACGCAGAGAAGGACTTGGACAATCCGGGCGATTCCGTATTTTGCGCCCATGGCGCGGGCTTTACGGTCAAATGGAATGAGGCAGATGCTTATATGCATGTGAGCAGTCAGCTGCAGCTGCAAAAGGAGCCCCCAAAAGCAGCGGCTATGCCAGTGCGGGAGCAAAGGACAGCGCAGGCAGATGATGCGGAGCTGATGGCGATTTTTGAGCGTACCTATGGCCCGGTTAAGCAGCCCGATATCCGGCGGAGCCGGGAGATGTTTCAGCAGAGCGCACAGACGGACAAGCGTGTGATCGGAGAGCAGATTGCGGAGGAGGAATATCTGCTGGTAGACGGTTATAATATTATTTATGCATGGCAGGATTTAAAAGAAATCGCGAAAGAAAATATGGATTTGGCACGGCAGCTCCTGCTGGATCAGCTGTGTGCATATCAGAGCGTGAAACGATGCGTATGTATTGTGGTATTTGATGCTTACCGTGTGGCGAGGGATACTGCGGAGACGATGGAGTATCATAATATTTACGTAGTTTATACGAAACAGGCAGAAACGGCAGATACTTATATTGAGCGGGTTACGTATGAAATAGGGAAGCATCATAAAGTGCGGGTCGCTACCTCAGATCAGGCGGAACAGATGATTGTACTGGGACATGGCGCCTTTCGGATCTCTGCGCGTGAGTTTAAAGACGAAGTGGAAGCGGCCAAGAGATTGATGAGGGAAACACTGGAAAACTGGAATGTAAAAGAAGGTGAGAGACTAGTGCAAACGCCGATTCAAAAGGAGACAAAGGAACAGTCTTTTAAAAAAGAAAATTCGTAAAGAAAAAATTTTGAGCTTGTTTTGCGAAAAATGCTTGACTTAGAGTGAGCTCCAATGATATACTAGATACTGTTTTTAAAATACTGTTAAAAAGAGTGTATAGAGGAGAGGAGTTTATTTGATGAGGGGTAAGGCAAGAACGGTTAATCTGATTGAAGGGTCTATCTGGAAGGGGCTTATACTATTTTCACTTCCGCTGATGGCCAGCAATCTGTTTCAGCAGTTTTACAATACAATGGATTCGTTGGTAGTGGGACAGTTTGTCGGCAGCACGGCTTTGGCAGCGGTGGGGTCTACGGGTTCTTTGAGCTTTTTGGTCATTGGCTTTTTTATGGGCTTTGGAACAGGTTCAGGTGTTATTATCGCACAGCACTATGGTGCTAAGGAGCCGGAGGAAGTCTCTAAAAGCGTACATACTGCTATGGCGCTTGCAATATTTTTCGGCATTGTTTTGGGAGTCATTGGAATTTTGATTGCACCGGGGCTTTTGAAGCTTATGAATACGCCGGATGATGTGATGGATCAGGCAGTGCTGTATTTGAGAATTTATTTTGGCGGCGTGATCACGCTGACAGTATACAACATTGGCAGCGGTATCATGCGTGCAGTGGGTGATTCAAAAAGACCATTATATTATCTCGTCATTTCGGGAATTACGAATGTAGTTTTGAATTTGATTTTTGTCATTGTATTTCATTTGGGAGTAGCCGGAGTAGCGCTGGCAACGATCGCTTCCCAGCTGCTGTCTTCCATTTTGGTCGTACGGGATCTGATGAGAACACAGGAATCCTATCGGCTGGAGCTTCGAAAAATTCGTTTTCATAAGGAAATTTTGATTAAGATTGCCAAAATCGGTATTCCTGCCGGCGTGCAGTCTATGGTTATTTCTCTTTCTAATATAGTGATTCAGTCTAAAATCAATATCTTTGGCTCAGATGCCATGGCTGGACAGGCTGCTGCGCAGCGAATTGACGGCTTTGTGTATATGCCGCTGAATGCATTTTCTCTGGCTATGACTACCTTTACGGCACAAAATCTGGGGGCGGGCAAATTCGACCGTGTTCATCGCGGTACGAAAACAGCTATGCTGTTAGGGCTGGTTTCAACAATCGTGCTTGGATGGAGTGCTGCTTTGCTGGCTAGACCTCTGGTTGGGTTATTTACCGATAAAGAAGAGGTGCTGTATTATGGTATCCGTTCTGTGCTGGTATTGGGCGGTACTTATTTTACTTTTGTTTTTAATGACATTCTGGCCGGTGTGATCCGCGGAGCCGGAAATGCAGTTGTACCGATGACAATTTCTATTTTCAATATGTGTATTGTTCGAATCCTATGGCTGACGATTATTCTTTCGATTTGGAAAAATTATTATTTAGTTTTGGTTTGCTATCCGATGACATGGACGCTTTCTTCGCTATGCTATATCATTTATTATTTCAAAGGAAAGTGGCGCGAACCATGGAAACAAAAGGAAGCGGAGCTTATGGCAGCAGAGAAAGAAGCATAAGTAATCAATAGAAAAAGGGGGTGTTGCAAAGGAGATGATTTCATCTGCTTTGCAGCACCCTCTTGGTTACTTTGTTTCTTTCCAAATATGCTCGGGACAGGCAGGAAGCGGACGGCCATCAGAAAAGGAAAGGACTTTTCCGATAATTCGTTTGTGAGCAATTCGTTCAATGCGCACGGTATTATCCCCTCGGCAATGATAGAGGCCATGTTTTAAATATAGAAAGCGATGAATCAAAAGTCCTTCTTTGCCATAATCGTAGACTAAAATATCACCGGGGGTATAAGAAGAAAAGCGTTGTACCAGTACTTCATCGCCTTGCCAAAGGGTGGGATTCATGCTGATGCCATGTACTGATACAGGAAAAGGCTTTCCTTGCAGGCTGCGCAGTAAAGCAAGCGTTGTATTGGATGGTTCCATATATCACAGAGCTCCTATTTAAAATTTTGCTGTAGAAGAGTTTCCACATAGGTAACATCATGATAAGTCAGATCGTAGCACACGGGAGCCAGCCTTTGGAAAAACTGAATATAGCGCGGATTCATATGATAGGGAATCAAGGCGCTGGTGAAGAGACGCTGCAGTGCATCCGGCAGAGAGAGGCGGCAGCAGCTATCGGCAACAGATGCGTCCTCCGTACGGTTTAAAAAGAAAATAGCCTTCGGCTGCGTAGGGCTCAGCATTCGATTTTCCGGAAAAAAGACATGGCGCAGACTTTTCGGAGGTCCCATATGTACACAGGGCGGCAGAGGAGAAGGGAGAATTTCCTGCAGATACTGAAAGCCGCCTTCCCGCAGATGGATAGGGGCGCTATAGGGCATGACCTCAAGCGTATTCATATCCAGATATAAGCAGTCATCATTTAGATAGGTATATCCCAGCTGCGATAAATAGGCAATGAGCGTTGTTTTTCCTGTTGTCGTTGCCGCCAGAAACAGATAAGAGGAGCCAGAGGCATCCGCCACAGCACCGCCGTGAAAAATAAAATAAGGTTCGCGGCAGGTGGTATGCTCGTAGACAAAGGTTTGAATCTGCCCCAACGGATTTTCATCGTCTATGCAAAGGGTCAGGAGCGGCTGCGCGCCGGCGCGCAAAGAAGGATCGGCCGGCTGCCATGCCGGACCGAACCAAGAGGGCAGCAGAGCTGTCAGCGCAAGATTGTCGGGAAGATCAAAATAAATAGGGTGAGCCTGAAATGGTCGGTTTAACTGATAAAACATAAAAGTCTCCAATCTAAATAAGAGCATAATAAAGTCAATAACAGATAGTACTAGTATATCACAGAAATGATAAAATGGAAGATCATCATTTGGAGGAGGTGTTTTTTTGAAGCGATTGTGGTATCGAGAGCCCGCGGCGGCATGGGAGGAAACATTGCCGCTGGGAAACGGCAGTTTAGGGGCTATGGTATGGGGAGATCCGCAGCATGAACGGATTGGGCTTAATCATGAACGTCTTTGGTCTGGATTTTATGAGGATCATACGCCTCAAGAGGCAGCCGTTTATTTGCCGCAGGTCAGAAGACTGATTTTTGAAAAGCAGTACGAAAAGGCGGAGCGCATAATGGAGCAGCACTTTCTGGGAGAATATACAGAAAGCTATATGCCGGCCGGTGAGCTTCTGATGGATTGTCCGTCGCTGCAGAAGACTGCGCAGTATCAGCGTGAGCTGGTGCTGGACACAGCGGAGGCCAGCGTGAGTTTTACGACAGATGGCAATGCGGTGCAAAGACGATATTTTGTGAGCTACCCGCAGAAAGCGCTGATCGTACATATTGAGGCGGATAAGCCAATTCAGAGAATGGAAATCCGTTATGAGAGCGAAATGAAGAGACGGGATTTTAAAGAAAAAGAATGGGGAATGACATTTTGGATGCAATGCCCTGAACATGTAGATCCTAATTATCTGGGACAGCGGGACAATGCCGTTATCTGGGGTGAACGGGGAATGCAGTTTTCGGTGGATATTCGTGTATTGGAGCTGGAGGGCAGCTGGCATATAGAAAACGAAACATTGATTCTAGAGGAGGCAAAAGAAGCCACATTTGCAGTTTCGATCCGGGATTCATTGATACCGCTTTCAGGGGGCTATGCTGCTTATAAACAGGCACATCTGGCAGATTATCAGGAGCTGTATGGACGCATGGAACTGGAGATGCCGGGAAAAGATATGCTGCCAACGAATGAATGGATGGAAGATCCGGATGCGGGGCTGTATGCGGTATATTTTCAATATGGCCGGTATCTGCTGATTAGCTCCTCGCGGCAGGGCGGGCTGCCGGCTAATCTGCAGGGAATCTGGAGCTGGCAGATGCGAGCACCATGGAGCAGTAACTGGACGACTAATATTAATTTGGAGATGAATTATTGGCCGGCACTTTCTGTGAATTTACGGGAATGTGAAGAGCCATATCTGGATATGGTGCACCGGATCTGTATAGAGGGGAAAAAAACAGCTGCGGCATTTGGATGCCGGGGATCGTGCTGTGCGCATAATACAGATGGATGGGGAACAACGCATCCGGTAGGAATCGCCAGAGGGGAGACGGCTGGAGAAAGCGGCTGCCTGATGTGGGCATTTTGGCTAATGGCGCAGGTCTGGATGGATCAGGAGGTCTGGAGACGATATTGGTATCATCCGGATCAGCAGTATTTAAAAGAGACGGTATATCCGCTTTTAAAAGAATCTGTATTATTCTGTTTGGACTGGCTGACCGAATATGAAGGATATTATGTGACCTGTCCGTCTACAACGCCGGAAAATCAGTTTTGGTCAGAAGGCAGAAGGGTCAGTGTTTCTATAGCAACAGCCATGGATATGACGCTGATCCGTGAACTTTTTCGCAATTTTAAAAGAGCTTCTCGGCAGCTGGGAGAAACAGCGCTGCTACAAGAAATCGAAGAGAAAACGGCGCGTTTATACCCTATACAAAAAAATGCAGACGGATCCGTCTGCGAATGGTATGAGGAAAAGGAAGAAGCAGAGCCGGGGCATAGACATTTGTCACATCTATATGGGCTTTTTCCTTCAGATTTATGGCGGGAGGATGGAGAGATGAAAGAAGCTGCCAGACATTCACTGGAAAGGCGAATGGCAGCTGGCAGCGGTCATACAGGATGGAGTCTGGCTTGGGTGCTCAATCTGTATGTGGTGTTGCAAGATGCTTCGAATGTACAGAAGTATCTGCGGCAGCTCATAGAGCGGTCTTCTTATCCCAATTTATGGAGTAAACATCCGCCGTTTCAAATTGATGGGAATTTTGGAGTAACGGCGGCGATTGCTCATATGCTGGCAGAAGAAAAAGAAGGGGAAGTGAGCTTACTGCCATGCCTGCCGCCGGATTGGCGGGAGGGACGAGTGAGAGGATTATGTCTTCCGGGCGGTAAGCAGGTTAGCTTTGTATGGAAAAACGGAGGTGTGATCGAAAGTACAATCTCATGAAATTTTTTCCAGCAAATTTAAAAGCAGAGGCAGCACATAAATCCATAGAATGACAAACAAGAACAGGAGACGGACGCAGCAGGCGGCCGTTTTCTGTATTATAAGGGAAGAAAATAGCTGTTCTTTGATCTTGGGATTAAAAAGGAAAAAGGCGCTGAGTAAAATCCCTAAGAAGCTGGCTAGCAGGCCAAGAGTAAAGCCGGGCGGCGTGTAGCGCATTTCGACGTAGTGTGTGCCGGCAGGAAGGTAGAAGGAAGAAAAGCCCATGAAGGCTTTAGAGAGTACAGCATCTTTTCCATCAATTTGTAAAGACCAGCCCTGGTCGTAGGGAATAGAAAGAAAGATAGTCTGATCGGCATCGGTCTGAGTGTTTCCGGAAACACAGCGATTGTCAGCTGTTAAATGCAGCGATGGTTTTTGTAAAAGAGCATTCATTAAAGGAGCCTGCTGAATACCAAATAAACCGAAAGAACGGCAAGTTACGCTTTGCAGCAGCTCAATATCAATGAATACGGTTTCATTTTCAAATGTGCCCAGACAGAGCAAGCCGTTATTTTGCCGGGATGGATAGTCGGTTTCTAATATGATACCGTTGACTGAGATTTGAAAGCTGTCGTTGATATGCTCTGTGAGCTGATTACTAAGGCGGTCAAAGCAATCAAAATAGATTGTTTGTGCTT
>CANOUM010000070.1 GCA_947570515.1 uncultured Clostridia bacterium | reverse complement strand
AGCTTTTCGGAGTCGCTGCGTCTCGCCGCTTTTCAAACGGCTTCCATTATGACGACAACCGGCTATGCAACGGCTGATTTTAATTTGTGGCCCAATCTGTCAAAAGGCATATTAGTTATACTGATGTGCATGGGAGCCTGTGCAGGTTCTACAGCCGGCGGACTTAAAATATCGCGCGTCATGCTGCTGATAAAGATGATTCGCCGTGAGCTGCGTCATATGCTGCATCCGCGTTCGGTCGGCGTGGTTAAATTTGAAGGCAAAAAGGTGGATAATCAAACGCTCAGCAGCGTCAACGCATATTTTGCCATCTACGTTGTTATTTCCGCGATCATCTTTTTGCTGCTGTGTATCGACGGATTTGATCTGGAGACCAATCTGACGGCCATGATCGCCTGCTTTAACAATATAGGACCGGGTCTTGGCCGGGTAGGGCCGGCCGCCAGCTTCGCCGGTTATTCCATACTATCCAAGCTGGTGCTGTCTTTTGCTATGCTGCTGGGAAGACTTGAAATTTTCCCGCTGCTGTTTGCTGTGATCCCATCCACATGGATGAAAAAATAAACGCTAAGGAGCTCTGGGATGGAAGGAATGCTGTATCTTTGTCCGACCCCTATCGGAAATTTGGGGGACATCAGCCAGCGTACGCTGGAAACGCTGCAGGCAGTAGATTTGATCGCTGCTGAAGATACGCGCAGTACAGGGCTGCTGTTAAAGCAATATCACATCCAGACGCCGCTGATCAGTTATCACCAGCATAACGAAAAGGAACGCGCGGAGGAGCTGATTCATAAAATAAAAGAAGGGCGGCAGATTGCGCTGGTTACAGATGCCGGTATGCCGGCGATCTCAGATCCGGGGCAGATTTTGGTACGCCGCTGCCATGAGGCAGGCGTATTGGTTACGGCGCTGCCGGGCCCGTGTGCGTTTGTAACAGCCCTGGCGCTGAGCGGACTGGACTCACGGCGTTTTACATTTGAGGGTTTTTTGCCGGCTGATAAAAAGGAGCGTCAGCAGGTACTGGCGGATTTGAAGGAAAGTACGAGAACCATGATTTTTTATGAAGCGCCGCACCGTCTGAAGGAGACGCTGAGGCTGCTCAGCGAGGCAGCGGGAGGTCGCCCCGCTGCTGCTGTGCGGGAGCTGACAAAAAAGTTTGAGGAAATACGTTTGTCTTCGCTGCAGGAGCTGGCTGCGTATTATGAGGAGCATGAGCCGCGGGGAGAGTTTGTCATTTTGGTCGAAGGAAAGACAAAAGAGCAGCAGCAGGCAGAAAGGCAAGAGAGATATGAAGCGCTGAGCCTGGAGGAGCATATGGCGCTGTATGCAGAACTTCCGGAGAAGGAAGCCATGAAGGCGGTGGCACGCGACAGAGGAATCACAAAGCGTGATGTGTATGCACAGCTGAAGAAGTAACAAATTATTTATGTTTGCGGCGTTGCCGCATAGGTTTTTTTGATATATAATAAGGAAACATAAAGCGTTTGGAAAAGGAGGAGTCCTTGATGAGTGACTGCATTTTCTGTAAAATTGCAAATGGTGAGATACCATCCCATACGGTGTATGAAGATGAGCAGTTTCGGGTTATTATGGATGTGAATCCGGTGAGTCCGGGGCATATGCTGATTTTGCCTAAAGAACATTATCAGGATTTATATGAGCTGCCGGAGGATACGGCGGCAGCCGCTATGCAGCTGGCAAAACGGATGGCAGAGGCGGTAAAAGCCTCCCTGCAGCCGGATGGACTGAATGTGATGCAGAATAACGGCAAGGTGGCAGGACAAACGGTGATGCATTATCACCTGCATGTGATTCCGCGTTATGAGGGCGTTGGCGAGCTGGCGCCTTGGGAAGGACAGAGCGCTGCGCAAGAGGAATTAAGAGAAACGGCCGCTAAAATTCAGTCGCAGCTGGGATAAAGGCGGTGTTCCTATGAATCCCTTTGTGATGATGACAGGAGGAGGCACAGCAGGGCATGTGACGCCTAATCTGGCGCTCATAAAGCCGCTGCGCGAAAAAGGCTATCGCATTGGTTACATAGGAAGAAAAAATAGTATAGAAGCACAATTGGCAAAGGAAGCGGGTCTTCCTTTTTATTGCATTTCAGCGGGTCCTCTGCACCGGGATTTTAATATGGAGAACTGGGTGAGCCCGTGGAAGAATATGCTGGGCGTTGCGCAGGCGGCGCATATTATTCGTAAAGAAAAGCCAGATCTTATTTTTTGCAAGGGAGGCTTTGTGAGCGTGCCGGTTGCCGTGGCAGGGCAAATGCTGCACCGGCCGGTGATCTTGCACGAGTCAGATTTTACACCGGGACTGGCAAATCGCATGTGTCTGCCGTTTGCGGATAAGGTTTGCGTGAGCTTTGAAGAGACGATGGCGCATGTGCCTGCCGGCAAAGCGATATATACGGGTACGCCGGTGCGCAGCGAGCTGCTGCAGGGCAGCGCGGACAAAGGGTATCAGATTACGGGACTCAGAAAAGGAAAACCGGTGGTTCTGATCATGGGTGGCAGCAGCGGAGCCGGTGTGCTGAATCGTTTGATTGGGCCGGCGGCAGAGCGTTTGACGAAAGAATATGAATTGGTGCATTTGTGCGGAAAGCAGGAGGCGCAGGACTGTATTCCCAGGCCGGGGTATTTCCCGATGGGGTATGCAAAAGCAGAGCTGCCTCATCTGTATGCAATGGCTGATATGGTAGTCAGCCGGGCGGGAGCGAATGCACTGGCAGAGCTATTGCTGCTTGGAAAACCTCATATCTTAATTCCACTGCCTAAGGCAGCAAGCCGCGGCGATCAGATTTTGAATGCAAAATCCTTCGCAGCTAAGGGATTCAGCTATGTGCTGCCGCAGGAGGAGCTGACTGAGGAAAGCCTGAGCAAAGCGCTCAGGGAGGTATGGTCAGAGCGGCGCCGGTTTAAGGCGGCGATGGAAAAAAGTCAGGTCAGCAACGGAACGCAGGCAGTTCTGGAAGTCATCGAACGTGCGATAAACAGATCTTAATTTCCGGCTTGGCCGGAGGAAATAGAGAGGGAATACAACTGTGAATCTGAAGAATGAGTTTGAAAAGCTGTATGGAGCGGGGGAGCCGGCAGTTTATTATGCGCCGGGACGGGTAAATCTGATTGGTGAGCATATTGATTATAATGGCGGTCAGGTGTTTCCGTGTGCGCTGAGCTTTGGTACCTATGGCGCGGTGCGTCTGCGCGAAGACCGCAGGGTGCGCTTTGCGAGTCTGAATTTCCCGCAGCGGGCGGAGATTTCGCTGGATGACAACAAGTATGATGCACGGGACGGATGGGCGAATTATCCGAAGGGCGTGATCAAGGAGTTTCAGCAGCGCGGGCATCGGCTGCAGGGGATGGATATCCTGCTTTGGGGTGAGATTCCGAATGGCTCGGGTCTTTCTTCTTCGGCTTCGGTGGAGGTGCTGACGGCTACGATGCTGAATGACCTGTTTGAAACCGGGTATGACAAAGTGACGCTGGTGCAGCTCTGTCAGCATTCAGAAAATACGTTTAATGGGGTAAACTGCGGCATTATGGATCAGTTTGCCGTGGGACTGGGCCGTGAAAATCAGGCGATTTTACTGGACTGCGCCACGCTGGCCTACAGGTATGCGCCGCTGCATATGGACGGCGTTAAGCTTGTGATCGGCAATACGAAAAAGCGCCGGGGACTAGCGGACAGCAAATACAATGAGCGGCGGACGGAGTGCGAGATGGCGCTGCACGACCTGCAGAAGGAGCTGAAGATTGAGGCGCTTTGCGATCTTACGCCAGCCGAGTTTGAGGCGCATAAGCATTTGATCGTGGGGCAGGTGTCGCAGCGAAGAGCGGAGCATGCGGTGTATGAGAACGAGCGTGTGCATGAAGCAGTTCGCGCATTGGAAAAGGGAGATATGCGGCGGTTTGGTCAGTTGATGAATGAGTCGCATGATTCGCTGCGCGATTTGTATGAGGTGACAGGGACAGAGCTTGACACCATGGTGGAGGAAGCGCGCCGAATCCCGGGCACATTGGGAAGCCGCATGACGGGCGCGGGCTTTGGCGGCTGTACCGTGAGCCTTGTGAAGGAAGAGGATGTGGAGCGGTTCATTAGCGAGGTTGGAGCAGCATACGCAGCACGTACCGGACTTACACCGGAATTTTACGTGGCAGAGGCCGGACAGGGGGCAGGCCGTATCGACGAACCCATTGAATTTTTGATCGAGGAGCTGCTGGCCTATGGGCTGGATAAAAAGCTGATCGAAAGACCGGATATCGCGTATGTGCGCAATCAGCTGCTGGAGCTTTTGCAGAAGGATGCCCCGTATGAGAAAACCGAGGGCATATTGCCATGCCGTGAAGCGTTTTCCGCTATGCGGAAACAGATTCATGAGCACAGCCCTTATCCGATTCTGAAAAAGATTTTGGACTACATGACAGATCGGGGGCTGGTTGCAGGAGAAAGCGTCACGCTGCGTGATTTGATGGATGCCAAGATTATGGGACTTCTGACACCAAGACCTTCAGAGGTACAGCGTGAGTTTGAGCGGCTACGCCAGGAGTCGCCGGAGCAGGCTTCTGACTATTTTTATCAGCTGTCCCGCGATAATCATTATGTGATGGAAGAGCGAATCGCTAAAAATTTATACTGGCAAGCACAAACACCGTATGGGGATTTGGAGATTACGATCAATTTGTCTAAGCCGGAAAAGGATCCCAGGGAGATTGCTAAATTAAAATTTATGAAGGCTTCTTCTTATCCCAAATGTCTTCTTTGTCCGGAGAATGTGGGGTATGCAGGGCGGCTCAATCACCCGGCGCGGCAGAATCTGCGCCAGCTTGCGCTGACGCTGCAGGCGGAGGAGTGGTATCTGCAGTATTCGCCGTATGTGTATTATCAGGAGCACTGCATTTTGCTGAAGGGCGAGCATGTGCCGATGAAGATTGAGGAGAAAACCTTCCGGCGCTTGATTCAGTTTATCGAGCTGCTGCCGCATTATTTTATGGGATCTAATGCAGGGCTTCCGGTGGTCGGCGGTTCTATTTTGAATCATGAGCATTATCAGGGGGGACACCATGTATTTCCGATAGAAAAGGCGCGGGCGCGGCAGCTGTATCAGCATCCGGCTTTTCCGGGAGTGGCGGTGAGCGTGATCAATTGGCAGATGTCGTGCATCCGTATATCGGGAGCAGATAAGGAGGAGCTCATTCAGCTGGCTGCAAAGGTGTTGCAGTTCTGGGAGCAGTATTCAGATGAACGTGTGGGCATTTTTGCGGAGACAGACGGGCAGCCACATAATGCGATTACGCCGATCGCACGGTTTAATCAAAAGGGAGAGTATGAGCTGGATCTGGTGCTGCGCAACAATCTGACCACGGAGGAATATCCGGATGGCGTATTCCATCCGCATCCGGAGCTGCATCATATTAAAAAAGAAAATATCGGTCTGATCGAGGTCATGGGACTGGCGGTGCTGCCGGGGCGGCTGCAAAAGGAGCTGAAACTGATTCAGGGATTACTGATGGGCAGAGACCCGAGGACGCTGACGGAAGAAGAAAAAAGCAGTCTGGAGAAGCATGCGGCATGGATTGGCCGTATGCAGGAAAGATATGGCTGTATAAAAGAGGAGAAAAGGGCGCAGGAGATCCTGCAGCAGGAGGTAGGTGCGATCTTTTCGCGGGTGCTGGAGGATGCCGGCGTTTATAAAAATACACCGGAGGGCATTACGGCATTTGATCGTTTTATGCTGAAGGCTGGCTTTTTAAGAAAATAATTTACATGAGAAAGGAAGATGAAACCAATGAACAAAACGATGAAGAGAGGCGCGGCGCTGCTGTTGGTGCTGCTGATGGGATTGACCTGTTTGAGTGGCTGCGGAAGCAGCGACTATGACTATCAGTTTTCTGAGCCGGAAAAAGGAGATACGATTGCCATTATCAAAACGACAATGGGCGATATCAAAGTGAGATTTTTTGAAAAGGAAGCCCCAAAGGCGGTTGAAAACTTTATTACGCATGCTAAAAACGGATATTATGACGGCGTTTCGTTTTTCCGTGTTATTGAGGATTTTATGATCCAGGGCGGCGATCCCACCAATACCGGTTCCGGCGGCGAGAGCATCTGGGGCGGCAATTTTGAAGATGAGATTGTGGACTATCTGAGTCCGTATTATGGAGCGCTTTGTATGGCAAATCGCGGAGCGAATACCGGAACCAACGGCAGTCAGTTTTTCATTGTGACCTCTCAGGATAAAGATACTTCGATGCTGGAAGCCTGCAATGAACAGGCGGCAAAGGCAGAGCGCGTTGATCAGGCTAAGGTCGATAAGTATAAGGAAGTTGGCGGCGCTATGTGGCTGGATGCACAGATCGGCGTTTTGTACGAGAGTGCCTATGTATATCAAGGTTCTACTCACACTGTGTTTGGACAGGTGCTGGAAGGGATGGAAGTAGCAGAGGCGATCTCTAAGGTCTCTACCTACAGCAAGACAGAGGAGCAGGATGCTTCGATTGATGAGCCCGGACAGACGAAGGTAAGAGAGAATAAGCCGAGAGAGGATGTCATTATTACCGGAATTGAAATTACGACTTATGAGCCGTAAGGCTGGCTGAAATTTGAAAAACAGAAAGTGTATCAGATGACCGGGCCTTGCAAAGGCAGCCGGGAAAGAGGAATACCGAGAAGAACTGTAAAAGGTTTTCTCGGTATTTTTCTATGCTTTTATAAAACATATTGGAGGAGTCTTTATGCAGAAAAGAATCATAACAGAAGAAACGATCGAAACCTTTCAGCAATATTTGATTCGTGAAGAAAAAAGTTCGGTAACAATAGAAAAATATATGTACGATATACGTTCCTTTGCGCTTTATGCCGATGGCAAAGAGGTTACCAAGAATACAGTGCTGGCATATAAGAAAGAACTTATCAGCAAATATGCGGCGAGGAGTGTAAATTCCAAACTGGCGTCCCTTAACAGTTTGCTTTCTTTTCTCTGTTGGGAGGATCTCAAAGTAAAAATGGTGAAAATTCAGCGCCAAATATTTCAAGCAGAAGAAAAAGAACTTTCCAAGGCAGAATATCTGCGTCTTGTGATAGCATCGAAAAACAATCCTCGTATGAGTCTTATTATTCAAACGCTATGCAGCACGGGGATTCGTGTATCTGAATTACAATACTTTACCGTAGAAGCGGTAACGAGTGGCATCATAACTGTTTCCTGCAAAAATAAAACCCGAAACATTTTTGTTCCGGGAAAACTTCAGAAGCTGCTGCTAAATTATGCAAAACAATATAACTTTTCAAGCGGCATGATTTTTCGTACAAAAGGGGGCAACCCTATAAATCGCAGTAATATCTGGTCCGAAATGAAGAAGCTGTGTGTGGCCGCGAATGTAAATCCGTCTAAAGTTTTTCCTCATAATCTTCGTAAATTATTCGCCAGCACTTATTATGGTATTGAGAAAGATATTGCTAAGCTGGCAGATATTCTTGGACACAGCAGTATCGATACGACACGGATATATATTATGACTGCCGGAACAGAATATCGGCGTAAAATTGAGAAGATGGATCTGATTATTTAATTACATAATTCTCATTATGTAGTAATAAAAATATATATACGTTCCCATTTACTTAGTATAGTACCTTTTTTATTTTTTTCAAGGA
>CANOUM010000069.1 GCA_947570515.1 uncultured Clostridia bacterium | reverse complement strand
GAAGAAAAAAGGAGAAATGAAATGGAAGTTGTTCCTTTTGTTCATTTACATGTACATACAGAGTATAGTCTGCTGGATGGCTCCTCGAAAATTAAGGAGATTGTAAAGCAGGCGAAGGCACTGGGTATGAACAGTCTTGCCATTACGGATCATGGCGTCATGTATGGCGTGATTGATTTTTATAAAGCCTGTATAGAAGAAGGGATTCATCCTGTGTTAGGCTGTGAGGTTTATGTAGCCCATGGGAGCCGCTTTCAAAAGGAAGACCGCAATGATGCCAAATATGATCATTTGGTACTGCTGGCCGAAAACGAACAGGGATACCGCAATTTAATGGCATTGGTTTCCAAGGGGTTTTTGGAAGGATTTTATTATAAGCCGCGTATCGATTTTGAACTGCTTAAAGAATATCATGAGGGTCTCATTGCGCTGAGCGCATGTTTAGCCGGGGTGGTGGCAAGGCCTCTTCTTAATGTGTCTTATGAAAAGGCAAAAGAGGTTGCGCAGCAGTATAAAGAGCTCTTTGGGCCTGAGCATTTTTATTTGGAGCTGCAGGATCATGGGATTCCGTCTCAGACACAGGTTAATCAGGGACTTCTGCGGATGAGCAGAGAGCTGGATTTGCCACTGGTTGCGACCAATGATGTGCACTATACCTATCAGGAGGATAAGGAGGCACATGATATCCTTCTGTGTATTCAAACGGCTAAAAAAGTTCAGGATGCAGACCGGCTGCGGTATGAGGGAGATTATTATCTGAAGAGTGCAGAGGAAATGGCGGCGCTTTTTCCGTATGCACCAGAGGCCATTGCTAATACGCAGAAAATTGCAGACCGGTGTCAGGTAGAGATCCGGTTTCATGAGCGTAAACTCCCCATCTATGAGGTACCGGATGGATATACGGCAAGCGAATATCTGCGAAAGCTCTGTGAGGAAGGACTGCAGGAGCGCTATCTCAAAGGAGATAATGCGCAGCCGGAGAAGGAGCAGGAAATACGGCAGCGGATGGAGTATGAGCTGGGCGTTATTGAAAGCATGGGATTTGTGGATTATTTCCTGATTGTGTGGGATTTCATCCATTTTGCGCGTCAGCGCGGCATTAAAGTAGGGCCCGGGCGAGGATCCGGAGTGGGCAGTGTGGTGGCATACTGCTTATACATTACAAGTGTGGATCCGTTAAAATATAATCTGATTTTTGAGCGACTGCTTAATCCGGAGCGAGTGAGCATGCCGGATATTGATACGGATTTTTGCTATCGCAGAAGACAGGAAGTCATTGACTATGTGGTAGAAAAATACGGAAAAGAACAAGTGGCACAGATTGTGACATTTGGTACCATGGCGGCGCGGCTGGTCATCCGGGACGTAGGACGCGCGATGGATCTTCCTTATAGCGAGGCAGATCGGATTGCTAAAATGATTCCTAATGAGCTGCATATGACCATTGATGGGGCGCTGGAAAAAAATCCGGAACTCAGAGAGGCCTATGAAGACGATGAGACGATCCGCAAGCTGATTGATATGTCCCGGCGATTGGAAGGGCTTCCGCGTCATACGTCAACGCATGCAGCGGGCGTCTTGATCTCACGGACGGCAACCATGGAATATGTACCGCTGAGTGCAAACGACGGCAATGTGACAACGCAGTATACAATGAATACGCTGGAGGAGCTCGGACTTCTTAAAATGGACTTTTTGGGACTCCGTACCCTAACGGTAATTCAAGATGCTGTGGACATGATCGAGGCGACGGAACATCAGAAGATTGATATCGATGCCATTGACATGGAGGATAGTGCGGTCTATCAGATGATCGGTGCGGGAAAGACAGATGGTGTTTTTCAGCTGGAGAGCGGTGGAATGACTTCGTTTATGCGTGAGCTGAAGCCTGAAAATCTGGAAGATATTATTGCAGGCATTTCTTTATATCGGCCGGGTCCGATGGATTTTATTCCTAAATATCTGGCAGGGAAGAAGGACCCCAGTGCGATTCAGTATCAGACGCCTCTTCTGGAGCCCATCCTGAATACAACCTATGGCTGTATTGTATATCAGGAGCAGGTTATGCAAATTGTACGGGATCTTGCCGGTTATACGATGGGGCGCAGTGATCTGGTGCGGCGCGCTATGTCTAAGAAAAAGGCAGACGTCATGGCTAAGGAGCGCCAAAATTTTGTATTCGGAAATCCGGAGGAAAATGTAGAAGGGTGTATTAGCCGCGGAATTCCGCAGCAGGTGGCAGAGACGATTTTTGATGAAATGACGGATTTTGCGAAATACGCCTTTAATAAATCTCATGCGGCTGCTTATGCTGTCGTGGCCTATCAGACGGCATGGCTGCGGTATCATTATCCGATTGAGTTTATGTCGTCCATCTTAACATCGGTGATGGAGCATCCGGGAAAGGTGATCAGCTATATTCAGAGTCTTAAGAATATGGGCGTTGAGCTTTTGCCGCCGGATATCAATGAGGGATACAGCGGTTTTTCTGTTTCGCTGAGCGGAGGCGTCAAGAAGGTGCGGTATGGGCTTTCTTCCATTAAAAATGTTGGGAAAACGCTGGTCGATCGAATGGTTGAAGAGAGAAAGCAAAATGGACCCTTTAAGAGTCTGACTGATTTTTGCCGCCGGATGCAGGACCTGGATTTGAATAAACGAGCAATGGAAAACTTGATTAAGGCAGGAGCCTTCGACTCGTTTGGCGCTGAGCGCAGTCAATATATGCAGGCGTATCCTCTGATTATGAATGCGGCTGCACAGTGGAAGAAAAATATGCTCAGCGGGCAGATGGATCTGTTTGGCATGGGTACGGAGGAGGATGCAGCCGAGGAGACGAGAGATCCGCTGCCGAATATCCCTCCATTTCCGGATAGCCTGCGTCTTTCCTATGAGAAGGAGGTGCTGGGGATCTATCTGACGGGACATCCGCTGGCGAGCGATGAAGAGCTATGGCGCAGTCATATCACACATTTTGCTTCTGATTTTCAGCATAAAGAGGAGGATGAGGAAGGCGGGTATGATGCGCAGCAAAGCCGGCTTAGTGATGGGCAGGAGGTTGTGGTAGGCGGCCTGATTATGGATAAAACGGTGAAATCGACGAAGAATAATAAAATGATGGCCTTTATTACGGTGGAGGATCTGTATGGCAGCGTGGAGGTTTTGATTTTTCCGAATCGGTATGAACAGTATCGCTATCTCTTGGAAGAGGATAGTAAAGTCTTCATTAAAGGCAAGGTGAGCCTGGAGGAGGAAGAGGACAGTAAAATTATTTGTGATTATATTGCGCCCTTCGAAAAAGCGGAGGAGATTCATCAGGCGCCGGGGCGTTATCGTAAAGCGGCGGAGGGGCAGACACCGGCATCCAATCCCAAACAGGGTAAGAAGCTGCAAAAGCCTTCTTTATTATGGCTTAGATTTGCTTCTAAGGAGGAGTGGGAAGCAAAGCAGACGCAGGTTTGCAGCTTACTGGCGGCAGATCCGGGCACACATGAGGTGCGGATTTTTCTGACAGCGGAGCAGCTGAGGATGAGGGCGCCAAGTCAATATGATACAGCGGCTTCAGAGGGGACGCTGCTGCGCCTCCGGCAGCTGCTGGGAGATGCCAACGTGGTGGTATAAATCAGTACAGCGCCGGTAAAAGTAGAATTACTACTTGAAATTCTGAGTAAGATAGAGTAAAATTAAAGAAATATAAATTATACTGGCGTAGAGTTGCGAAAAAGAAGGGAGATCAAAAGAATGGCGAAAGAAATTCGCACCATTGCTGTTATGACGAGCGGCGGTGATGCACAGGGGATGAATCCGTGTATCCGGGCAGTCGTAAGAAGCGCCTTAAATAAAGGATTAAAAGTAAAGGGGATCATGAAAGGCTACAGCGGTCTTTTGAACGGAGATATTGTAGATATGACGGCGGCCAGCGTGGGCAATATCATTAATAAGGGCGGTACGATTTTGTATACTGCGCGCTGTCTGGAGTTTATTGATCCGGACCCGGAGAAAGCGAAGGCGGCCCATAAAGCGGCGGCAGACAAGGCTAAGGAGCATGGAATTGATGGTTTGGTCGTCATCGGCGGCGACGGTTCCTGGAAGGGAGCGCAAAAGCTTTCTAAATATGGAATCAATGTGGTGGGCGTGCCCGGAACCATTGACCGTGATATTG
Organism: uncultured Clostridia bacterium; assembly: GCA_947570515.1. Taxonomy (GTDB): domain Bacteria; phylum Bacillota; class Clostridia; order Lachnospirales; family Bianqueaceae; genus CALWPV01. The sequence goes on along the minus strand of CANOUM010000069.1, from coordinate 3,632 downwards.
CGTGTACAGAATATACGATTGGCTTTGACAGCGCTGTTAATATTGCACTTGAAGCAGTGATCCGTCTTCGTGACACATCTGCTTCTCATGAGCGCTGTTCTGTTATCGAGGTGATGGGACGTCACTGCGGTGAAATTGCGCTTTGGGCAGGTCTGTGTGGCGGCGCCGACGCCATTTTGATTCCGGAGCGCCCGGAATCGGCTAACATAGAGTATATCTTGAAAGTGATTAAAGAAAACCGTGCTCGCGGTAAGAATCATAACATCATTGTGGTTGCCGAGGGTGTGGGACATAGTCAGGAGCTGGCAAAGGAGATTGAGCGGATCACCGGAATTGAGTCGCGTGCAACAGTGCTGGGACATGTACAGCGAGGCGGAGCGCCTACAGCGCTGGATGTGAAGCATGCATCCATGATGGGGGCCTATGCGGTTGACCTTTTAGTAGCCGGCGCTAACAATCGTGTGGTCGCCTATCGCGACGGAGAATATGTGGACTATGATATTGACGAAGCACTGGCGATGGAGAAAAAGCCGTCGCTGGATATCGCCGATGTCAACAGCCGGATTTCCACCTACAACTAATTGAAGATTTTAAGAAAGGAGGGTGCAGCACAGCGCATCGCTCCTTTTTTGCATTTTATAAGAAACAAGCAGAGGATTCCATATGAAAGAAATGACCATACAGGTACAGGTTAGGCCGGCAGAATACCGGCTGATCATCGGACATGATTTATTTGCAGTTTTGGCAGAAGAGCTGCAGAAATCGCCTCTGGCGGCGCGGTATGCCGTCATCACCGATTCGATGGTAGGCCCGCTTTGGGCTGCGGCGCTCGTTTCTGCATTGGAAAACGCAGGCCTTGCGGCCGAACAGTTTGTGTTTCCGGCAGGAGAGGCGCACAAGACGAGAGAGACAAAGCAAATGCTGGAAAACCAGATGCTGGAGCGCGGCTTTGGCCGCGACACGGCGGTTTTGGCGCTGGGCGGAGGCGTTGTGGGAGATGTGGCCGGATATGTTGCCGCCACATATATGCGCGGCGTACCGGTCGTGCAGATTCCGACAACAACTTTAGCGATGGCTGATTCCAGTATCGGCGGAAAAACCGGTGTGGATACGCCCTACGGCAAGAATCTGATCGGCGCCTTTCACCATCCGGTAAGAGTATATATGGATATGAAGACGCTGACAACGCTGGATGAAAGAAATTATCGGGCAGGACTGGCAGAACTGGTCAAGCATGGATTTATCAAGGATCTTTCTATACTGGATTTTGTACAGGAGCACAAGGAGCTCATTTTAAAACGAGATGCAGCTGTGCTGGAAAAGCTGTTTGAAAAGAACTGCACAGTTAAAAACGATGTGGTATCGCAGGACGATCAGGAAAAGGGTCTGCGGCAGATTTTAAATTATGGGCATACAATGGGGCATGCCATTGAAATGGGGAGTCAATCAGATTTTATTCATGGAGAATGTGTGGCAATCGGTATGGTTTTTGCAGCTGAGCTGGCCTGTCAAAGGGGAATTTGCAGCCGAGAGTGGGCAGCCAGACAGCGAACGATTTTGCAAGAGCTGGGGCTCCCCGTCGATTTGCCAGCTGCGCTGGAAGCAGAAGAGATACTGCGTTTGATGAGGATGGATAAGAAAGTGCGGCAGGGACAGATTCAGTTTGTGTTACCGACGCAGCCGGGAGAAGTGATCTTTGGAGCGCCGGTTTCAGAAAAAGAAATCATGGAAGCGATGAAAGGAGACGCACTATGACGTATCGAAGAATACGGCTTGGACAGATCGGCAGTGAGAAGACAGTTCGCTTTGCGGTGCAGGAGATTGTCAGGTATCTGAAGAAGATGGATCCTGAGGTAACGGTGGATGTACTGCAGACAGCGAGGAGGGAGCCAGATTTTGCGCATATCATTTGGGTGGGCCGTGACGAAGCGCTGGCGGCTCATGTGCCAGCGGTGAAGGATGCGCAGATGGATGATGCCATTGCAATTGATGTGGCGCAGGATGAGGGATATATTACCGGCTCTAATGATCGCAGCGTGCTGCTGGCGGCGTATCGTTTTCTGCGCGAACTGGGCTGTGCGTTTGTGCGCCCGGGGCAGGAGGGAGAACGGATTCCTGCGCGCGAGGCGCGCAATATGACGGTGCGTGTGCAGGAAGCGGCCAGCTATCGTCATCGCGGTGTCTGCATTGAGGGAGCAGATACGTATGAAAACATTCTGGATATGATTGATTATCTGCCTAAAGTGGGGATGAATGAGTATTTTATTCAGTTTTTAGTACCGTCTACTTTTTTTGAGCGCTGGTACTGGCATGAGAGCAATCCCTATTTAGCAAAGGAGGAGCTGACGCGGCAGGAGGTAGCGGCGATGGTGACCAGCTTGGAGGGAGAAATCGCCCGGCGCGGCCTTAATTATCATAAAACGGGGCATGGATGGACATGCGAGCCGTTTGGGATCGATGGCACCTCGTGGGATACAGACCGCAGCTATGAGATTACAGAGGAGACGAGGCAGTATCTTGCACAGGTGAATGGCAAGCGGGAGCTTTGGGGCAATGTGCCGCTGAATACGAATCTGTGCTACTCTAATCCGCAGGTACGCGGAAAGATGATAGAGGCCATTACGCGCTATTGCAAGGAGAATCCGCATGTGGATACGCTGCATTTTTGGTTGGCGGATGGATCAAACAATCACTGTGAGTGTGAGGCGTGTGTGAAAAAGCGTCCGTCAGATTGGTATGTTCAGATGCTGAATGAGCTGGATGCGCGGATGACAGAAGAGGGCGTGCATACGCGGATCGTTTTCCTGATTTATGTGGATCTTTTGTGGGAGCCGGCAGAGGAAAAGCTGGAGCATCCGGAACGATTCATTTTGATGTTTGCGCCGATCACGCGCCGGTATGGGCAGTGCTATGGAGATTGTCTGAGCTTTGAAGGAGAAATTCCGGAGTATCAGCGCAATCAGCTGAAGATGCCGCAGTCACTGGAACAGAATCTGGAGCATCTGCGGCGCTGGCAAAAGAATTTTGCAGGCGACAGCTTTGATTATGATTATCATATGATGTGGGTGCATGTGCTGGATCCGGGATATGAAAAGTGTGCGAAAAATATATTTCAGGATATGAAAGATCTGCATAAGATCGGGCTTGAAGGAATGATGAGCTGTCAGGTGCAGCGGTGCTTCTTCCCGACGGCTCTGCCTTTTGTGATGATGGCAGCAGCTTTGTGGGGCGAACAGGCTGATTTTGAGGAAACGGCACTTGCCTATTATCAGGCAGCCTTTGGAGAGGACGGGGGATTGGTTCATCGGTATCTGGGCGAACTCTCAGAGCTCATGCTGGCGTATGATGGTCCTGCCTTTGGCGGGTCCGTCGTGGGGCCGTTTTGTCAGGATTATGCAGCATTGCAAGAGGCGGTCACAGCGTTTCAGCCGGTGATTGAACGGAATCTGAAGAAGCGGGGAACCTGGCATAAGGAGTGGGAGCTGCTGCAGTTTCACAGCGCATATGTGAGCGCTGCCGCTTCTTGTCTGATGCTTCTGGAAAAGGGAGAAACTGAGGCATGCGCGCAGCAGACAGAGCAGCTTTTTGATCTGCTGAACGACAGTGATGAACTGAACATTGCGGAAATTACC
>CANOUM010000068.1 GCA_947570515.1 uncultured Clostridia bacterium | reverse complement strand
GCCAAAAACTCAGAATATCCTTCCTTCAGAAGCACCTTGACGGTTTTTTCGTCTACAATCTCGACCGAATCCAAATAATGAGAAAATGCGGAGGATTCTCCCTGAATCTCCGCATAACGCTCTATCGAATATTGAATATCTTCCACGGTCACCAAACTTCCATCATGAAAGGTAATGCCATCCCGCAGAATGAAAGTATAGGTCTTTGCATCCTGTGAAATGTCATAATCACTGGCAACCGCCGGCTCTAAATCTCCGGTGGACGTTGGCTTCATTAAGCCTTCGTACATGTTAAATACCACACTCCGAGTTCCTGCGTCCGAGCTTTGATGCGGGTCAAGACTTGCCAGATCCTGCGTCATGCCAAATACAAGCTCTCCGCCTGCAGTCGGCTCGTCGTCAGAATCCGCTGGTGTGCTTTCTGAAGAAATATTAGTGGATGAAGTCTCTGGCTTCTTATCGTCTCCGCATGCGCAGAGTACAACAGATACTAACAGTACCAATACGCTCAAAAGAACGATTCTTTTTTTCATTTTGGTTTACCTCTTACTCCTAATAATTCTCCCATTATTCTATTGTCTGTTTTATTGTAACCGCATCTTTCTCAAAATGCAATAGTTTTTTACTCCAGCAGCGCTTTCATGTTACTTTGCGGAATACGAGCCAAATTCCAGGAGGCTACGATCTGATCATAGCCTAGGGCAGTCAAAAGCCGTATATTTTCTCGAATCTGCTCCGAGTGAATCTCCGCAATGGGCTCTATATAATTGGCTTCGATTCCCGGCCACACAGGGCAGCCGCTCTCTTGCCGCATCCAGGCAAGCTCTCGCTGCATCAACCCCTGATAATTTCCCTGTGAATCGCCAGCCAAGTTCTCAAATTGCTCAGCGGCCGCACTCCCTGCAGCCAGCCGCAGCCGTTCCCATTCAAAAGGAAGCCCGGCAGGCGCTGTAGTATACCGATACATCATAGGCTTTACAAAATCTGCAATCTGACGCAGTCTCTGCATATCCTGCCCGCAGAAATACCCCATGGCAGGTGCAAACAGATCAAATCCAACCTGCAGTCCCCTTGCATGAAACCGTTCCGTCAAAGTATGAAGCGCTCTTTCTATGATCTGCGTCCTGATTTTAAAAAAGGCATCAAGGATAGGATCCTCTATTTCCCATCTCCCCTTATCATATGCCCTTAGACAGATCTGAGAATCCCCTGTCTGCAAACTGCGCAGTCTTTGACGCAGCTTTCCAATCTCGATGCCGGCCTTTGCATATTGTGTTTCGCATTCAGGGCAAAAACAGCCTCCGATTCCGGCTATGCCGGAAATAAAAGAAGAATAGCGAATCCGATCCAGAAAAATGCCATCAAACGGAATGTGCGAAAACTGCGTATCATAGAGCTCCACCGGGGCGTTTATATTGCGTGCAGAGCTGGGGCAGCGAAACTCAAAGCTTTCTTGAGGGTTTAGCACATAAGGCGGCATGAGGAATCCGTTAAAGTCGACCATGGGATCAAACTCCTGATATCCCTTCAGCTCAGAAAAAACCGCTATTTTTAAATACAGCGGAACACCCCAGCTATGCAGCACATCACTGAGCTGCCAATAGAAATTAGCATCGGTAGACCAGCCGCAAAGGACGCCGGCAAGCCTTCCTGCCTCATGTGCCTGCCTTAGCTGATCGATGATCATCTGCGGGGCTGCCAAGCTCTTCGGCGTAAGGTCACCGGTAAAAATTTGAAATATCAGTTTCATTTTCCTTTTGCGATGCTCCTGCCCTGTTCATAAAAAGGCTGCAGCTTGGATTCGGTAAACTCATTCCACAATGCTTCTTGAAAATCGGCTAGGTAATAACTGATTTTATCGCAGGAAGAGAGAATCACCTCCGGATCTTCTCTTTGTTCTTGATTCCAGTGATATAGTTTGGCAAAGGTATCATATTCCTGTGTGCGTTCCTGTGCAAAATAACGAATTGTATTTTCTAACTGGGCGATCATAAACAGGCCTAAGAGTTCAGCAAAGTCATCGCCGTAGGTAAGCCAGTAAGCCTCTTCATTCCATTCATTTTCAGAGGGCAGCACCCTGCGGCCTGTATATTCTTCCATAAGCTCATACACAAATCCAAATTCTTCTGCCTGCAGATCTCCTGCGCCAACCAAAACGGCATCCTTCTGACTGGCCTCATAGCTTTCTTCCTCGGTCTCGTCCTCATACGCTTCGGTTTCCTCTTCCTCTTCTGCCGGTTCCTCTAGTATGTAGCGACGATTATAATGAATAGACTCGTAGATCTTCTGTGCCAATAACGCCCACAGACGTTCCTTATCAAAATTTTCTTCATAGTATTCATTAAATTCCTTGGCATCCATTAAAAGACCGTTTGCTTGCCGGTAAGCTTCCAGTTCTTGCTTTCCCCGCTCATAGTATTCAGAAGGTGCAAGGCTCACAATATAATCCCAGAGCCTTATATGCAGCGTATCCAGTTCTTCGAAAGCTTCTATATAGATTTCTTCTACATCATCTTCTGTAAGACGCTCTTTTCGGCCGTTTTTTTCGGCAAATACAATTCCTTTTTCTTTTATATCCTGCCGTACTCTTGCCGCCATCTTTCCCTTTAGCAGCTCATGCTTCACATCATCCTCGGCCTGATCAAATACATCTTCCAGCGTATAGGCAATATCCTCCTGCAGATCCTCTACGATTTCCTGCATGTCCAGACTCTCATTTTCTGCAGCCTCTTCCAGATATTCTTTTAATGTCGCATATTGCTCCAGTTTTAATTCTAACGCCGGCTGCTTTCTGCGTTTTTCTTCGACTGACTCATAAAAATGCGTTGCTGTTTCACTGATTATTTTTTCACTATCTACTGCCTGCAGCAGCATTTGCCGAATCTCTTCTAAAATCGTACTCATGGCAATTCTTCCTCCAAACTTCCAAACTCAAATCCTTGACTGCGCACCGTATCGATCATCTGACCCAAGATTTCCGCATTGGTTTGACTCACAGCATGCAGCAAATAAATCGCACCCGGATGTGCCCTGTCACAGACACGCTGCAGAGCCTCGCTCGGATTCATTTGTTTCTTTGGATCCCAGTCGGCATATGCAAAGCTCCAAAGCACATTATGATATCCCATTGTGCTTAAAAGAGCCATAGACTGCTCACTGATTGCTCCCTCCGGAGCTCGAAACAAACTCATCTCATACCCAAACTGCTCTTTGACATACTCATGCAGCTCCTGTACCTCTTCCCTTGCTTCTTCTAAGGAAAGGGTTGTCATATTGGGATGATGCGTCGTATGATTTCCTACCGTATGCCCTTCTTCTATCATGCGCTGTACCAGCTCAGGCTCTCTTTTTACATAATCCATGGTCACAAAAAATACAGCACGGACCTGCTTTTCAGACAATGTATCCAAAATAGAAGCCGTATATCCATTTTCATATCCTTCATCAAATGTGAGATATACTTTTTCTCGATCCGGCCCTAAAAATAAGGCAGCGTATTTCTCATACTGCTGCTGCAGGCTCACGCATGCCTGCGGGCAGCCGGCTTCATTGGTTTCACTGCCGGGTCCCCATTTGATCTGTGTGGTGTTTAACGCAGCCAGCTCCTCCTGGGTATACACTGATTCCTCGGGAATTAGCACATCCTTAGGCAGCGCATTGTTTCCTGGTTCTATTACTGGAAGTGCATCCTGCGAATCCTGAATTTCTCTTTCTATATCCTTACATGAAATACTGACTAAGGCCAAACTACACACCATTGCTACAATTAGAAATTTCTTCATACTCATCCTCCCTTTGTTGCGTGACATTTTGTTCCCGCACTCTGAAAGGTAGTATGGCTCGTTTCCAAAAAAATTAAACATCCGCTGATAGACTGGCATGGGGTTCCTGCCTATCAGCGGTTATTCATACATTTTTAACGCTCTAAATGCGTCAGATGCCAAATCCGTTCATCATAATCCAAAACAGAGCGATCCGCTGCAAAAATTCCAGCCTTGGCTACATTGATCAGCGCTTTCTGATTCCATGCTTTTGTGCTGCGATATACCGCATCAGCTTCCCTCTGCGCTCTGCAATAATCTTCAAAGTCTGCCAATACCAAGTATGGATCTGCTACATTACCAGCACTGTTAAACAAAAGCGCATTTGCCAAATCCGGAAAAGCAATCTCATGTCCGGGACGGCCGATTCCATGCTGCATCGCACTTACCACCCGATTGATCCAGCTATTATTCTGATAAAACTCCATCGGATTATATCCATGCCGCAGCAAATCATTCACCTGCTCCGTCAGGAGTCCGAACAAGAATATATTATCTTTGCCGACCTTTTCATAAATTTCCACATTCGCTCCATCGAGCGTTCCAATCGTAATGGCTCCGTTAAGCATGAATTTCATATTTCCTGTACCGGATGCCTCTCTTCCGGCTGTTGAAATCTGCTCGCTTAAATTGGCCGCCGGCATCAAAATTTCGGCTACGGTTACTTTATAGTCCTGAATAAAGACAACCTTCATTTTATCATTTACATCAGGATCATGGTTTACCATATCCGCAACGGCATGGATGAGACGAATAATCTGTTTCGCCCTGCTATAGCCGGGAGCGGCTTTCGCACCGAATAAGAATGTCCTCGGCACATAATCCATATTCGGATTATCTTTGTATTCATAGTACATACGTAAAATATGCAGTACATTTAATAGCTGCCGCTTATATTCATGGAGCCGTTTGGCCTGTGCATCGAAAATGGAATCCGGATCCACGATAATTCCGTTTTCCTTTTCAATAAAACGCGCCAAACGAATCTTGTTTTCTTTCTTAATTTCATCAAAGCGCTCTAAAACAGCCGCATCTTTCGCAAATTTCTCCAGCTTTTCCAGTTCATTCGGATTTTTCATAAATCCGTCACCAATGCACTCCTGAATTAGCTGTGTCAGCTTAGGATTGCTTTGCCCCAGCCATCTGCGATACGCAATTCCGTTGGTTACGTTACGGAATTTTTCGGGTGTATCCAGATAAAAATCATGGAAACAATCATCTTTTAGAATCTGTGAATGCAGTTCTGATACTCCATTAACGGAAAAGGAACCGGCAATCGAAAGATGTGCCATCCGAATTTCTCCATTAGCCACAATGGCCATTTTAGAAATCTTGTCCCAGTCTCCGGGAAATACACTCCATAGATGCTCGCAAAATCTTCGGTTAATTTCCTGAATAATCTGATACACGCGCGGTACGATTTTTTTGATCAGCTCCTCCGGCCAGCGCTCCAAGGCCTCTACCATCACCGTATGGTTCGTATAGGCAACTGTACGGTTGGTAATATCCCATGCTTCATCCCAGCCCATTCCATATTCATCCATCATAATCCGCATGAGCTCCGGAATGACCATGGCGGGATGTGTATCATTGATCTGAATGACAATATGATCCGGCAAGCTGCTTAGAGTGCCATATGCCTTATAATGCTTATTGATAATATTTTGAATCGAAGCTGAAATAAAGAAATACTGCTGTTTAATCCGCAGAGATTTCCCTTCATAGTTATTATCTTCCGGATATAAGACTTTAGAAAGCACCTCTGCCATCGCGTTTTGTTCCATGGCTTTCAAATAGGCGCCTTCATTGAACAGAGTCATATTGATCGTATAAGGGGATTTCGGCTGCCATAGACGCAGCGTATTCACTGTATTAGAATCGTAGCCTGAAATCATCATATCATTAGGCACTGCATTCACGCTGTCATAATTCTTCAGCGTAACTTTCATCTGTCCGGTAGACCAGTCCTCAACAACCTCTCCGCCAAAGCGTACCTCCACCGTTTCATCCTGCTTCACGACTAGCCAGCTTCGGCCTGTATCTAACCAGCTATCTGGCAGCTCTGTCTGCTGCCCCTCAATAATTCGCTGCTTAAACAGTCCGTATTCATATAAAATGCTATACCCCGTCGCCGGCAGTCCCTGTGACGCCATACCATCCATATAACAAGCCGCAAGGCGCCCTAATCCTCCGTTACCCAGTGCGGCATCCTGTTCCAGATCACAGATTTCTTCAAAACTGGTACCCATCTGAACCAGAAGCTTTTCAAACTGCGGCATCAGCTTTAAATTATACACATTATTTCTTAATGAACGTCCTAAAAGAAATTCAATCGAAAGATAGCACACCTGCTTAGCCTGCTTTTTTTCCATTTCTTTCTGTGTTTTAACCCATTTTTCCATGAGCATATCCCGTACTACCTGAGCACAGGCATCATAAATCATTTTAGGCCTCGCGTCTGTACAATCTGTACCATAGTGTCGTTTTAATTTTCCGTCTACCAGTGTTTTTAACTGTTCTACCGTCATACTGCTCCTCATTTCTACGTGATTTACACTCATTTTTAATAGAAAGCCCAAATAACAGATGGAATATTCCATCTGTTATTTGATTTCCTGTTATCGTTTTCCTGTTATCCTGCGGTACAAAGCCAAATATTCTTTTGCAGGACCGTTCCAGCTGAAATCCTGTGTCATCGCATTGGTCATAAGCGTTTTCCACTGCTGTGGATTGCGATATGTTTCTTCTGCCTGACGAATCACATACAGCATATCATGTGCATTATAATCTGCAAAAGTAAAGCCAGTTCCTCTTCCTTCCCATGAAATATAGGGAGAAACCGTATCTTTCAGACCGCCCGTTTCTCTCACTACCGGAATCGTCCCATATCGCATGGCAATCATCTGAGCCAGACCGCATGGTTCGCTTTGTGAGGGCATCAGAAAGATATCTGCTCCTGCATATATTTTTTGCGCCAAATCGCTGTTGAACGTAATATTGGCTGAAACTTTACGCGGATACTGTTCTGCAGCCCGTCGCAGCATCTCCTCATACTGCCAGTCGCCCGTACCTAATACCACCAGCTGCACATCATCTGCTAAAATTTCATCTAACACTCTTGCTACCAGATCCATGCCTTTATGATCAACCAACCTCGTCACCATACCGATCATCGGAGTCTCTGCACTAACCGGCAGATTCAGCAGTTTTTGCAGTTCTGTCTTATTTACCACTTTCTCCTGCATGGTCTCCACAGTATAATTTTTAAATAAATGCGGATCTGTTTCCGGATTATAAACTTCGTCATCAATTCCATTAATAATTCCGCTCAGCTTAGCATTTTCCTTTTGCAAAAGTCCCTGCAGCCCGTGTCCATAATATGCATTTTGAATTTCTCCTGCATATGTGGGACTGACCGTCGTGACGGCCGTAGCCGCCATAATGCCTGTCTTCATATAGTTTACACAATTATCAAACTGAATATAGCCTCCGGCATAATCCTGCCAATCCAGTCCCAATACATTTTCAACGATATCAGAAGAAAATACCCCCTGGTACTGAATATTATGAATCGTATAAACTACCTGCAAATGGCGATAGCATTCATTGATATTCCGATAAAACTTATTCAGATAAAACGGCAGCATACCCGTCTGCCAGTCATTACAGTTGATAACATCCGGCTCATAATCAATATGCTGCAAAAGCTCCAGCACTGCTTTAGAGAAAAATGCAAACCGTTCCGCATCATCATAATGTCCATAAAATCCGCGTCTGCCAAAATAGTATTGATTATCCAGCAGGTAATACATAACACCGCCGATTTTGGCTTCGAAAATACCGCAATACTGACTTCTCCATGAAAGCGGCACCCATATTTCCTTTACAAAATGAAGCTGGTCTTTTAAATCCTGCCGAATTTCCTGATACAGCGGAAGCACTACACGAACGCCTACCAGTTTATTTCTGAGTGCGGCTGGAAGCGCTCCTGCCACATCTCCCAATCCACCCGATTTT
>CANOUM010000067.1 GCA_947570515.1 uncultured Clostridia bacterium | reverse complement strand
ATTTTCATTGACCTCACAAAACAGATTATCCAGCTTAGCAGAGCGGCCTGCGCCGGAAGTACCGGATTTGGCGTCGATGATGATGCTCTGCGGATCGATGAGACCAGCTTTTAACAAGGGATAGATCGATAGGATTGAGCAGGTAGGATAGCAGCCGGGATTGGCAATGAGCCGGGCATTTTGAATGGCGGTTCGGTTGAGTTCACAAAGGCCGTAGACTGCTTCAGGAACAAACTGAGGCGCTCCGTGAGAAAGACCGTACCATTTTTCGTATTTAGCTACATCTTGAATCCGGAAATCGGCGCTTAGATCAATGATTTTGACCTTAGAGAGAAGTGCTTCATTTACAAGAGAGGAGCAGAGTCCCTGTGGGGTGGCCGTAAAAATGACATCAACGGCATCTGCCATTTTTTCTATGTTGTCATCCAGACAGGCAGCATCGACCAGCTGAAAAAAGTTCTGATAGACCTTGGCATAGGGCTCGTTTACGTAGCTGTGAGAGCCATACCAGACGATTTCTGCATCTTTATGCTGCAACAATAGTCGTACGATTTCTGAACCAGCATAACCGGTTGCGCCAATAATGCCTACTTTTATCATAATTAAGTAAATCTCCTTTAGAATGTGATTGCATTATTATACATCTAAAATGAATATTATGCAATAGTAAAGATGATAAAATGTATGGTTTACAAAAAGAAATAATTGAGGTAAAATAAACAGAGCACACTGCAGCTTGAAGTAAACGATAGCAAGCGCAGTCACAAATTATAAGGAGTAAAGTGTGGCAAAAGTTGCGATCATCACAGACAGCAATAGCGGAATTACACAAAAAGAGGGCAGGGAGCTGGGAATTGAAGTAGTGCCCATGCCTTTTTATATAGATGGCAAACTGTATTTTGAGGATATCTCACTGACACAGGAAGAGTTTTATCAGCGATTGGAGCAAGAGGCGGATATTTCTACTTCACAGCCGGCGCCGGGAGATGTGATCGATCTATGGAAGCGGGTACTCAAAAACTATGATCAAATTATACATATTCCAATGTCAAGCGGTCTCAGCAGTGCGTGCGAGACGGCTCATATGCTGGCAGAGGATTTTGACGGCCGGGTACAGGTGGTAAATAACCAACGGATTTCCGTGACGCAGCGCCAGTCTGTGCTGGATGCGATTACGCTGGCCGCGATGGGAGCTGATGCACCTGCGATTAAGCAAAGGCTGGAGGAAACCAAGTTTGATTCGAGTATTTATATTACGGTTGAGACGCTGAAATATCTGAAAAAAGGCGGCAGGGTCACACCGGCCGGCGCTGCGCTGGGGACGATTCTAAATATTAAGCCCGTGCTACAGATTCAGGGCGGTAAGCTTGACGCCTACGCGAAAACACGAGGGATGAAGGCGGCGCGCAAGGTGATGGTTGAGGCCATGAAAAAGGATATGGCCGTACGTTTTGAGCAGCTGTATCAAAAGGGAGAGATGAGGCTGGAAATCGCTTATAGCGGAGCAGATGATACCGCAGCGCAGGACTGGAAGAGGGAACTTTCGGAGGCCTTTCCGGGACATCATTTCGACATGGCGCCGCTGTCTCTCAGCGTTGCCTGTCATATCGGCGCCGGCGCACTGGCGGTGGCTTGCGCCAGAAAGCTTTCCAGATAATGAGTGCGGAGGGTCACAGCAGAATGAAAATGCCAGAGCTACTGGGAGCAGAAGGCGATATTCAGATCCGGAAAATGCAGGGGAGTACGGCAGATTTTACTTTGTTTTTAAAGTGGATGACAGATCCGGAGATCATGCGGTACTGGGACGGAATGAATACGCAGTATACCTATGAGAAGGTAGTACAAAAATACCAGGAGCATCTGGATGAGCAGGTAACGCAGTGTATCATAGTTTATCAGCAGCAGGAAATCGGATATTGTCAGTTCTATGCGTTAACGCCTGAGGAGTATGAGGTTTCGGAGCGGGAATTTTTTCAATTTGTTGCTCCTTCTGAAAAAGTGTATGGGATTGATATTTTTTTAGGAGAGCGGCGGAATCAGGGGATAGGCTCTAAGGCGCTGAAGCTGCTTATGCATGTATTATTTACCGGATATCATGCGGATGTTTTGATGATCGATCCTAAAACTCATAATCAAAGGGCCATTCGATGCTATCATAAATGTGGATTTGAGGATTATTTTGTTGCCCCTCAAAGGGAGGAACAGGATGGGATTCTCTATGATTCGCTCATTATGGGGGCGCGCAATCCGGATTTAAGGAAGGATTAAAGAGCCGGTTTAAAATTCATATAGAAAAAGATCGCTTATCTCGTAAAAGGTAAGCGATCTTTTTACTATTGTTTATATTCAGCGAGAAGCATGGATGCTGCAGGTTCATGCCTTCGTTTAGAGCAAAGGATGCTCCTTCATATAAGAAAGCAGTTCATCAACGGTCGTGAAGGCCAGTCCCGTGACAGTATCGGCACAGCCGTAATAGATGGCAATGCGGCCGGTGGCAGCATCTGTCAAGGCAGCGCAGGGGAAAGTAACATTCGGCACATCGCCGGTTAGTTCATAAAGCTCTTGAGGACCCAAAATATAATAAGCAGAGCGTTCTTTTACCTTCCAGGGTTCATCCATATCAAGCAGTGCACATCCCATGCGATACACAAAGCCGTTGCAGGTGTTGATTACGCCGTGATAAATCAAAAGCCAGCCCTCATCCGTTTCAATGGGAATGGGTCCCGGGCCAATTTTTTTGGATTGCCATGCGGAAGCATCGCCATTAACCGTACCCATCACATACCGATGTTTTCCCCAATAGGTTAAATCAGGACTGACGCTATAAAAGATATCGCCAAAGGGAGTATGCCCAGTGTCGCTGGGGCGGCTCAGCATTGCATACTGACCATGAATTTTGCGCGGAAACAAAACGCCGTTTCTATTATAGGGAAGAAATGCGTTTTCCAGCTGATGAAAGGTTTTAAAATCCGTTGTATAGCCAATCCCAATGGTGGGGCCGTGATAGCCATTGCACCAGGTAATATAATATTTGCCATCCATATAGCAAACACGCGGATCATAGCGGTATTCGCGTTTAGTAATTTCAGGATCTTCTCCTTCAAATACAATTGGCTGAGGCTCAATCTCCCAATGAATACCATCCCGGCTAAAGCCGGGAAAAATGTCCATGCTGACTGCCTTGCTGTCACAGCGGAAGACGCCGGCAAAACCATCTTGAAATGGTACAACAGCGGAGTTAAAGATACTATTGGAACTTGGAATGGCATCGCGCGGTATGATCGGATTTTCCGTATACCGCCAAACAGGCATAGCATATCCCTCTGGTTTATCCTGCCAGGGAATATTAGGTAAAGCTTGTCCAATGATATGACTCATCATAACCTCCTATTATTTTATCATAAGTTTTGTAAGCGCTGAACTTGTGTTATATATATTATACTATAGCGGTGGGCGCTGTACAATGCTTTGTATCCGATTCTTTTCAAGTTTCTGGTATAAATAGGAAAAGAAATTATGAACTTCGTTCTGTACTTTTTAGGCAGGAACTGCTATAATGCCTTCAAAGGAGATGAAAAAGCTATGTGGAAACTAATTGTGCTTCTTCTTTTAGCTGTGGTAGCTGCATTTGTTGGTGTATCAGAGCATAAAAGAAGAGAAAAAGCAAGGGCGCGGGCGCAGGAGCGCAGATAAAAGAGACTAGCTTAATTAGCCGCTGCTACCGAATCAAAAAGAAAAGCTTTTAAAAACGAACGGGAAGAGGGAGAGCAGGACAGCGAGGAGCTTTCATTCGCGGAGGCACAGGAAGATACCGGTGAAAAGCCGGATGAAGAAACAGAGACGCTGGTGGAAGAGAGTGAAAGTGTACAAGAGACTCAGGAAAAAGAAACCGAAGCTGCTCCTGACAGAAAGAAAACCGGAAATATAGAAGAATCAGCGCTGGATGTACTTATGAGTGCAGATCAAGATGAGGAAATCGAAGAAAAACCGGTAAAAAAAATAAAGGTTTTGGCATGGGCAGCTGGAGGTGTGGCCTGCATTGCTGTTTGTGCTGTAGCGCTGGTGTTTTTATTTAAGTCCGGCAGCAACAAGCCGGTGGTTAGTGCGAATGGAGGCGGTACTGCATCGCAGGAAAGCGAGCCTGTATCTGCCAGCATATCGGATGACAGCGAAGACTCCGATACGGAAGAGAGTGTGCCGCAAGAGCCGGTTTTTACGCATCTGAGTGAGGAACCGCATGCAGTCGAGCAGACACAGCCTGCAGCATGGGGAATGAACTGGGAAATTTTAAATGCATCTTCTGAAGCGGTTGGATCCTATCAAAGGCAGGATGTGATTTCATTTGCCGATCCGGCTTCCTATTTTGCTCTGCCGGGTATTCCTACATTTAGAGGAAATCCATATCGAAACGACGCCAGTTATGGAACGGCAGCTCTGGCAGAAAAGCGTTTTTCTGAGACAGTGTGGTCACAGGGAACGGGATCCATCCCAACAAGTGACGGAACCAGCTCATGGACAGGCAGCGGCTGGACAGGACAGCCTTTGATTGTTGAATGGGATGCGCAGACGCGCCGTAATATGAATTTATATGAAGAGAAAAAGAATCAGGACAAGCTGACAGAGGTCATCTATGCTACGCTGGATGGTACAATCTATTTCATGGATCTGCAGGATGGAAGCTATACGAGAGATCCCCTGTATATTGGCATGACCTTTAAAGGGGCAGGTGCGCTGGATCCAAGAGGCTATCCGCTGATGTATGTAGGTTCCGGAGATTATACGGTCGAGGGCGTAGCCCCTAAAATGTTTATTATCAGCCTCATTGACGGCAGCATTTTATATACCTATGGTGACTATGATCCGGCAGCGCTTCGCTCATGGTGTGCCTTTGATTCCTCGCCTTTGGTGGATGCGCAGACGGATACTCTGATCTGGCCGGGAGAAAACGGCATTTTGTATACCATCAAGCTTAATTCTGTCTATGATGCTAGTGCAGGCACCATGACGATTGATCCGGAACAAACGGTACGGACGAGGTATACTTCGGGACGTTCCGGCTCCGGTTCCTATTGGCTTGGATATGAGTGCAGTGTGAGTGTGATTGATCATTACGCATATCTTTCGGAGAATGGCGGTATGTTTTATTGTATTGATCTAAATACGATGCAACTGATTTGGGCACAAGATACGAAGGATGATTCGAATTCGACGCCGGTTGCAGAGCTGGATGCAGCAACAGGACGAGGATACATCTATACAGCACCATCGCTCCATTGGACGGCTTCTGACGGATATGGCAGTATTTCTATTTATAAGCTGGACGCCATTACGGGAGAAGTGATTTGGAAAAATGATTATAACTGTGCAACGGTAGACGGCGTTTCAGGAGGTGTACAGGCCACGCCCGTACTGGGTAGAAAAGGATCGGATATTGAAAATCTGATCATCTATCCGGTGGCAAGGATGCCCGATGTATGGAGCGGCGTATTAGTGGCTCTGGATAAGAATACCGGAAATGAAGTCTGGCGCCTGAACATGGATTATTATGCGTGGAGCTCACCGGTGGCCGTATATAATGAAGAAGGAAAGGCATGCCTAGTGCTTTTTGATTCGGAAGGAAATGGCTTCTTATTGGAAGGCACGACGGGCCGTATTTTGGATCAGATCAACGTAGGCTCTTTGGTTGAAGCCTCGCCGGCCATTTACGGTAATAGGCTCATTGTAGGAACCAGAGGACAAAGAATATGCGCACTGGATTTAAAATAGGGAGCGGAGAGTCAATCATGAGTCAAATGAAGGAAAGAATGCATACAGGAGAGCTGTATCTTCCCTATGATCAGGAGATCCGTAAACTGCAGACAGAATGCCTGCAGCGGCTGTATGAATTTAATCAGATGCAGCCGTTTGAGGAAGAGAAACGAAAGGCCATGCTTAAGGAGATGTTTGCTGAGATCGGAGAGAATTGTTATATTGAACCTCCTTTTCATGCGAATTTCGGCGGCAGGCATGTGCATTTTGGAAACAATATTTACGCAAATTTCAATCTGACTTGTGTCGATGATACCCATATCTATGTCGGAGACTATACCATGTTTGGACCGAATGTGACCATCGCAACCGCAGGGCATCCCATTTTGCCGGAGCTCCGCGAGAAAGCATATCAATATAATGCGGCTGTTCATATTGGCAGGAATTGCTGGATCGGAGCCGGTGCGATCATCCTGCCCGGCATTACGATTGGAGATGATGTGGTGGTTGGTGCCGGCAGTATCGTAACCAAAGATCTGCCCTCCGGGGTTATTGCAGTGGGAAATCCCTGCAGGATTCTGCGGGAAATCAGCGAGCACGACCGGCAGTATTATTTTAAAGACAGAAGAATCACAGATTTGGATAGGGAATAAAAAAGGGGAGCATCGCTTGGCCGAACCGACCTCCCGATCGTTAGATTTTGGTCTAACTTTTGGGAGAGGTTCAAAAGCGATGCTCCTTTTGTAGCGGCATATAGCTGATTAACGATGACATCCATGCTGTTTGCTCATATCGAAGAACAGCTGGATGAGGCTTTTATGATACGGAACAAGATCCATTTTTGACCTTCTTGAGAATTCAAAAACAAAAGAACCGCTTGTACAAGCGGTTCTTTATATTAAGCAGGGGCAACAAGAGTCGAACTCGTATCGATGGTTTTGGAGACCACTGTTCTACCATTGAACTATACCCCTAAATCAAATGCTTATACATTTTAGCGCACTTTGCGCTGCTTGTCAAGATGCAAATCGAAATTTCTTGAAAAGACAGTTAGTTTATGATAAAATGACTTGATGAATTTAAGGAATCAGGAGGCAGCAAATGGACATTACGGAAGCCGTCAAACAAATTGCAGAGGCAGATATTGAAAAGCTGATTCTCAGCAATCCCAAAAGTAAAGACGTTCCCTATCAAAAGATGACGGTGCGGCCGCTTCTTATTCAAAAGCAGAAGATGTATCAGCTGGAGCGCTTCACAGAGCGACAGGCATTTCAGGAAAATATAGAGCCGGCAGCGCTGGCACAGGTATTGGTGCAGAGCTTGCAGGAGGAGTATTCTCAGCTTGACGGCTGGAGTCATAAGGCCAATTATTGGATTAAGATATCGAAAAAAGGGAAAGTATTCTATAAAGAAAAGAAGAAAAAGGAGGCGGATGCACCACAGGAGCTAGCACAGCAAAACCGGAAGAAGCAGTATTTGCTGGATGCAGCTGAGGCTCCAAGGCCGCTGGTGGATCTGGGCGTCGTCACAAAAGAAGGAAAAGTAGTCGCATCCAAGTATGACAAATATAAACAGATCAATCGGTTTATTGAAATGATTGATGAAGGAATCGGGCCGGAAATTAAACAAATCAATATCATTGATTTTGGATGCGGTAAATCATATTTAACATTCGTTTTATATCATTATTTGACGCAGGTCCGTCAGATAAAGGCACAGATGGTGGGGTTAGACCTGAAGGCAGATGTGATTGAGACATGCAATCAAATCGCAGAGCGCTACGGATATGACGGGCTGCATTTTGAAGTGGGCAATATCGAAGGATATACGCCTCATTTTTCTGTGGATATGGTGATCAGCCTGCATGCATGTGATACAGCGACAGATTTTGCACTCTACAATGCTGTGCAGTGGAAAACGGCACGGATCTATAGCGTGCCCTGCTGCCAGCATGAATTATGTCATCAGATGAAGAGGCAAAGTGCAGGGAGTCTGACGGAATACGGCCTTTTAAAAGAACGGTTTGCAGCCCTGCTGACAGATGCGCTTCGCGCAGATCTATTACGCGCGCAGGGGTATCAGGTCGATTTGCTGGAGTTTGTAGATATGGAGCATTCACCTAAGAATCTGCTGATTCGTGCTGTAAAAAAGAAAGAATCAGCCGGCAAAAACAATCATGCCAAAGAGAGAGCAGAAGCAGCCATGGCAGCTTATCAGGTCATGCCTACGCTGTACCGTCTGCTCTATGAAGAGGATGAAAAGTGATGGAGCGAGTAGATATCCGTGCATTTTCTGTACAGGAGCTGGCCGCCCTATATGCCTCTCCTGCGTTTGAACAGCGCTTTACCTATGAGGGGGATGACCTCGGAGCGGTCTAT
>CANOUM010000066.1 GCA_947570515.1 uncultured Clostridia bacterium | reverse complement strand
ATATCCTAAACGGATACGTTCAGCAAGGAAATTTTTATTAAGTGTGGTGCAGTCCCGGTTGGGGCTGCACCGTTTTTATGCGCAGAGTCGCACAGATAAAATTGATGTGGAAATTTACGTCAATTTTACAGAATCCTGGTTTTGGATTTGATAAATTAAAGTTAGAATATGGACGTAGGATAAAAATCCTAATCAATATATAAGGAGAAATTATAGTATGAAAAAAATGATTTGTCTTGCACTTATCTGTGTTCTGGCTCTTGCAGTCTTGGCGGGATGCGGCGGCAAAAAGCTCAGCGGAGCGGTGTCAACCGATGGCTCAACTTCGATGGAAAAAGTAATCGGCGCTCTTGGTGAAAAGTTTGAAAGCGATCACAACGGGGTAACCTTTACATACAATCCTACCGGATCTGGCTCCGGTATTACCGCTGCTTTCGAAGGCCGGTGTGATATCGGACTTTCCAGCCGCAGCCTGAAGGAGGAGGAAAAAGCAAAAGGATTAACGGAAACAACTTTTGCACTCGATGGGATTGCCATAATTGTAAACCCTGAAAATCCAGTCGATGATCTTGATATTGAAGTTATCGCTAAAATTTATACCGGTAAAATTACCAATTGGAAGGAGGTCGGAGGTAAGGATGCTCAGATTGTTCTGATTGGAAGGGAAGCGGGGAGCGGTACAAGAGACGGATTTGAGTCTATTACTAAAACGCAGGATCATTGTCAGTACCGTCAGGAACTCACCTCTACAGGTGATGTGATCACGACAGTGGCAAGCAATCCGGATGCTATCGGCTATGCCTCTCTTGCTTCTGTTAAGGATACGGTCAAAGCGGTATCGGTTGGAGGGGTTGCTCCTTCTGAGGATACCGTTAGAGATGGCAGTTATGTAGTACAGCGCCCGTTTGTACTTGTAATGAAAGTGGATGCGAAGCTGTCAGATAGTGCGCAGGCGTTTTATGATTTTGTAATGTCCGCAGACGCTAATGAAATTATATCCGCAGCAGGAGCAGTTCCGGTTAATTAAGAGAAGATAGCAAAAGCGGCGGACTTATGATCAGGTTCGCCGCTTATATCTTTTGAGGTGAATTTATGAAAAGCAAAAAGCAAAATT
Source organism: uncultured Clostridia bacterium (assembly GCA_947570515.1). Taxonomy (GTDB): domain Bacteria; phylum Bacillota; class Clostridia; order Lachnospirales; family Bianqueaceae; genus CALWPV01. The sequence continues at coordinate 7,079 of CANOUM010000066.1, read as the reverse complement.
GTGAGAATATCATACATGGAGTTTTTCTGATACTCGGCCTGATCACAGTTGGCTGTGTTTTATTGATTACCATCTATCTTATCATATCGGGTATTCCGGCAATTCGAGAAATCGGTCTGGTTGATTTTTTATTCGGCAAGACATGGGCGTCTACTGCTGCTGACCCTCAGTTTGGAATTCTTCCGTTTATCTTAACCAGCATTTATGGCACAGCAGGCGCTATTGTAATCGGGGTTCCAATAGGCTTTTTATCGGCAGTTTACCTTGCCAAAATTGCAAATTGTAAAGTCAGAACCATGATTGAAAGTGCAGTTAACTTGCTGGCAGGAATTCCTTCTGTAGTTTATGGCCTGGTGGGTATGATGGTTCTTGTACCGGGGATCAGAAAAGTGTTTGGCGTCCCGGATGGAGCCAGTCTGCTTGCCGCCATGATTGTGCTTTCGATTATGATACTGCCATCTATCATTAAGGTTTCACTTACAGCCCTGGAAGCTGTACCGCAGGAATATGAGGATGCTTCTCTCGCTTTGGGAGCAACCCCTGTGGAAACATATTTTAAGATTTCTGTTTCCGCAGCCAAAAGCGGGATTGCCGCCGCTGTTGTTTTGGGTGTCGGCCGAGCCATTGGCGAAGCTATGGCGGTTATGATGGTTGCAGGCAATGCACCCAATATGCCGTCCATTTTCGGAAGCGTACGCTTCCTTACAACTGCTGTTGCAAGTGAAATGTCTTACTCAGGCGGATTGCAAAGGCAAGCCTTGTTTTCAATCGCGTTAGTTCTGTTTCTGTTTATTATGCTTATCAATGCTGCGTTAAATTTCTTTTTGAAGAGAGAGACGGTGAAGTAAATGTCTGTAAAACGAAAAATTTATATTTGGATGATGCGTGTTCTAATGTGGCTTTCAATCGCCATCACTTGTTCTCTTACGCTATTCTTGATTGGATATGTATTTGTTAAGGGGATTCCGGGCATCTCTTTCGAGCTTTTATCAACAAAACCAAGTTATTTATCAGGACGCATAGGGATTTTGCCGGATATTCTCAATACAATTTATATCATTTTTGCAGCGCTGATTGTTGTTTTGCCGCTTGGTGTAGGGGCGGCAATCTATCTGACAGAATATGCGAAAAACAAACGGATAGTTGGGATGATTGAATATGCAGCAGAAACGCTGTCAGGAATTCCATCCATTATTTACGGACTTGTGGGTATGCTGTTTTTCTGTCAGTTTTGCGGCATGCAAACTTCACTGATCGCAGGAGCCATGACCCTTGTCATAATGAATTTGCCAACAGTGATGCGAACTACGCAGGAGAGTTTGAAAACTGTCCCCCAAAGCTACCGTGAAGGAGCTTTTGGACTTGGTGCAGGCAAATGGCGGGTGATCCGCACGGTCGTTTTACCTGGCTGCATCGATGGCGTGATAACTGGATGTATTCTTTCTATAGGACGAATTCTTGGCGAATCAGCCGCATTGCTCTTTACGGCAGGATTTGCGCATGCTTTGAATGGCGTTTTTGAAGGAATGGCAAGCTCAGGCGCAACATTGACAGTCGCTCTATATTTTTATGCAAAGGAACAGGGCGAATTTGGAGTTGCCTTTGCAATTGCAGCTATTTTGATGATACTCACAATTCTGATTAATCTGGCGGCAGCATGGGTGGGCAAATATTTTCAGAAAAGGAGAAGTCTATGAGCAGGATTATGACGATCAAAGACTTATGTTTATGGTATGGCAATACGAAGGCATTAAACAAGATAAATATGGAAATCGAGGAACATAGTATAACGGCGCTGATCGGCCCCTCCGGGTGCGGTAAGTCCACTTTTTTGAAAACGCTGAACAGAATGAATGACCTGATACCCGGAGTAAAAACTACGGGAGAAGTGCTTTACAGAGAGGAGGATATTTTTTCGGCAGATGTCAATAATCTTCGTAAAAACATCGGCATGGTGTTTCAAAAGCCAAATCCGTTTCCTATGAGTATTTATGACAATATTGCATATGGACCAAGAACGCATGGGATTCGAAGTAAAGCTCGGCTGGATGAGATCGTAGAAAAATCTCTGCGGAGAGCGGCAATCTGGGAGGAAGTAAAAGAAAGACTGAAGAAGTCTGCGTTAGGTCTTTCAGGCGGTCAGCAGCAACGTCTATGCATAGCCCGTGCGCTTGCTGTGGAACCGGATATTTTATTGATGGATGAGCCCACCTCAGCTCTTGATCCAATTTCAACTTCCAAGATTGAGGATCTTGTAAATGAATTAAAAAAATGCTATACGATCATATTAGTTACCCATAATATGCAGCAGGCAGTTCGAATCTCTGATTATACGGCTTTCTTCCTTCTTGGTGATCTGATTGAATATGGCAAAACAGAAGCTTTATTTACTGAGCCAAAAGATAAACGAACAGAAGATTATATTACAGGGAGGTTCGGATGATGAGAAATAAATTTGATCAGCAGCTTTTTACATTAAACCAAGAACTAATACAAATGGGAGTCATGTGTAAGGAAGCGATTGCGCTTGCAGCCGAGGCCTTAACAACAGGACATACAGAAGCAGCACATAAGGTATCAGAAGTCGACTCTGAAATTGATAAGCAGGAGCGGGATATAGAATCTCTGTGTCTGAAGCTGTTTTTGCAGCAGCAGCCCGTGGCAAAGGATCTTCGGCAAATATCAGCAGCGCTTAAAATGATCACCGATATGGAGCGTATCGGTGATCAGGCAGCGGATATCGCTGAGATAATTCCGTTTTTAGATGGAAAGAAGAGCGAAGAATGCGAACCGATTCAGAAAATGGCAGAAGCAACCATAAAAATGGTGACGGAGAGCATTGACGCCTATGTGAAGCAGGATATAAAACTTGCGAAAGCTACGGTCGGCTATGATGATGTTGTAGATTCCTATTTTAATGAAGTTAAGATAACGCTTACCCGCATCATTGCAGAACATTCAGGTGATGGAGAGTATGCACTCGATCTTTTAATGATCGCTAAATATTTTGAACGAATTGGCGATCATGCAGTCAACATAGCGGAATGGGTCATTTTTTCCATAACGGGCGATCACAAAGGAAAAAAATTGTAATTTCGTATATCTTGCTTACTGCTGCAAATACACATCCATACTGCCGGAACGTAGCCCCTCTAAATCCAGTGTTAGATAGACAAATCCAAGGTCATGCAGCGTCTGCACGATTTGCCTGCGCTGCTCTAAAAAACGAGGAAAGTCAGAAAGCGGAAGCTCGAGGCGTACCACATCGTCATGCAGGCGTAGCCGCATGGCGGCAAACCCCTGCTGGTGCAGGTAGGACTCGCCGGCTTCAATCCTTTGCAGAATTTCCGGTTTCAGCTGTGTTCCATAAGGCAGCCGCGTAGCCATGCAGGGAGAAGAGGGACGCTCAGCAACAGAGATTCCCAGCTCACGTGCCATGGTACGTATTTCAGCTTTGGTAATGCCGAGATCGGCAAGGGGGCTCAAAATGCCCAGTTCGCGTACGGCACGGATGCCAGGACGATATACATGAAGATCATCTTCATTGGTACCCTCGATCACGGTCTGAATACCGCGCTCCTGTGCCCACTCCTGCAAGGTTTGAAAAAGATAGCGTTTGCAGATATAGCAGCGATCGGGAGGATTATTTTGAAGCAGAGGATTCGAAAGCTCGTCCATGGTAAGCTGGATTAACGGAGCGCCGCATTCCGCGGCGACTTGTTTGGCAATTGCGAGATCGGCTTTGGGATGCAGACTTCCCAAAAAGGTAACGGCATAAACGACAGTGCCGTTTTTTTGTGCAGTCTGGCATAAAAGTTTCAGCAGAAGACTGCTGTCGATGCCGCCGGAAAAGGCGAGAGCACAGTCAGCTTGCGTGTATTCATTTAAACGTGCGGTGAGTGCTTTTAATTTTGCTTCCATGCCTGCGCAACCTCCTGATAAACGGTTTGATAGGAAAGACCGGTAGTCTCACAAATACGCCGTACGCTTTCATATTCAGGATATGCGTATTCTGTTTTACCGTGCAGGCAGATTTTAACCTGCGCGGGGCCGTAGGGCGTTTGAACCTCTTCGATGCGGCGCGGCAAGGCGGTGCGCTGCGCAGGGAAACGCCGCACGCCGATCGTAGTTGTATGGGTAAAAATCAGTCCTTCCATTTCGGGGATTTGATTTTGCATACACATCACGCGAAGCAAATAGGCAGGCCGATTTTTTTTCATGAAGATGGGAGAGTAAAATACATCACGTGCGCCGGCCTCGAATAGTTTTTCCATGACATAGCCCATGGCCTCTCCTGAACAATCGTCAATATTTGTTTCCAGCATCCATAGCTCGGATTCGGATAGGGAAGCGGCGGCAGATGAGTTTGTGGAGGCCTCTGCCAGAACGGGAACGGAAGCTGTTTCCGGCTCTGCCGGCATAGATGGGACAGCTGGCGCGGCGGCATCCTGAGAGGGGCGGCTGACCAGACGGTTGATCTGGGTGGCTACATAGGCGGCGCCATAGCCATTGTCAATATTGACAACAGAAATGCCGTTGGCGCAGGAGTTGATCATGGTGAGCAGCGCGGAAATACCGCCGAGATTAGCTCCGTAACCGACTGAGGTGGGCACGGCAATTACGGGTTTGTCGGCCAGTCCCGCGATCACGCTGGCGAGTGCGCCTTCCATGCCCGCAATGGCGATAATGCAGTTTGCCTGATTGATGGCATCGATCTTAGAGAGCAGACGGTGGATACCGGCAACGCCGACATCGTAATAGCGTTCGACATGAGAACCGAAAAATTCGGCGGTCTGTGCGGCTTCTTCGGCTACCGGAATGTCTGCTGTGCCGGCGGTGCATACGGCGATGCATCCGGTCTTGGGTTCGGGATGCGGTTCGTATTTGAGCAGTCTGGAAACAGGATCATACTGAACGCCCGGTACACTTTGGCGGACCAGTTCGTATTGATGAAGTGTGGCGCGTGTCCCAAGGACATTTGTATCGCGGCTGGAGAGCGTTTGATAGATGCCGATAAGGTGGGAGTCAGTTTTTCCGCTGCAAAAGATGACTTCCCCGAATCCTTGCCGCAGCTTGCGGTGATGGTCGAGCTTGGCAAAGCCCAGATCTTCATACGGCAGTTTTTTGAGTTCATTTTCGGCAGCTTCAATGGAGAGGGTGCCGTTTTTTACATTTTCAAGCAGATTTTGGATGTCCATAGTTAAATGCTCCTAAATAGTTTAAGATCCTGCCGAATGACGGCGTATGATGGATTGGATGATGATATGAGATAACCAGCCGATCAGCAGGCCAAGTAAAATGCCGGCCAGCACATCGGTGGGATAGTGAACATAGAGATAAAGACGGGAAAAGGCAATCAGGGATGCCAATAAAAAGGCAGCGATCCCCCAGTTTTTTTTGTGAAAGCACAGGATGAGAGCCGAAGCAAAGGAGGCATAGGTATGACCGGAAGGAAAGGAAAAGTCGATGGGGGGATTTTTTAACAGCAGGATAATCGATGGATTTAAGTCATAGGGACGAATACGGGCAATCCAGGGTTTTAGTACGATATTGCCAAGAAGAAAACAGACGAGAAGCGCCGTTCCCATTTCAGCACCCATTGTGCGGTAGCGGCGGATCAATAAAAAAACGATACTCATCAGAATCCAGAAAATGCCGGAGTTGCCTAGGACGGTAATTTTAGGCAGCAGCCAGTCTAAAAAACTGCAGCGAAGATACTGCTGAATAAAATCTAATATAGCCAGTTCACTGGCAGATAACAGGTTCATGGGACCTCCGTTTTGAAGTATAACAAAATCTATGCCGCTGTATAAGCAGTGCGGTATACAGCATTGTTTTATTATAACGGAATTTATAAAACGATGCAAGCAAAACTAAAAGCGTGTACTGCATCGCGGTACACGCTTTTGTTATTTTATGTCGGAACTTTATTCAGGGGAGTTCCAGGAATCTTTCTCCTGATTAGCTGGCGGAAGCTGCTGCTCAGTCTGCGGAGTTGACGCCGGCTGATAAGATTGCTGCTGTGGCTGATAGGAGGAAGCCGGAGCCTGCGGATAAGGGGGAATCTGTGGGCCTGGTGTGATAGGAGGAAGCGGAGCAGAATAGGTAGGGGACTGCATTTCCCGTCTGAACTGCAGCAGCACCAGAGAAATGAGAATAAGAAATGTAATGCTCAATAAGGTAGAAACAAAAGACATAAAGCTAAAATCGGAAAACAAAATGGAGATAAGACTGATAGCCTGAAAACCGGCCAGAAGGAAGTTCATCACGATGACAAACATAGAAACAGGTTTTGCCGGGTAGCTGCCATTGGAAGCAGCTTTTACAGTTGCAATGGTGCCCAGAGCTTTTGCGTAATAGATAATATAGAAAATCAAAAAGACACGCAGAAGAATTAGCACACCGATAATAATGACCGCCGGGACATTGTAGGGTGTGTAATAGGAAGAGGCGTAGTACAGATCAGAGGCATAATCGATGAGAGCGACGCTCAGAGGAAGCAGCATGACTCCGAGAAGCAGCAATAGAAGGCTGACGCCGACAAGACGGATGATGATGACAGCCTGAACGAGGGACAGACCGCCGGTTGAGACAACCGGGCGCATATGGCTTTTGGAAGAAGCGTAGAAGGTCCAGAACCCGATACAGGCTAACAGTGTAGGCACCAGAAAGGTGACAGCAAAAATCATGACAACACCCTGAATTGCCGGCAGTACAGAGGCAATCTCAGGCTCCATGACAGCAGCGTTGCGCAGGGTACTGTAGAAAACGGAGCCCGGCGTAAACTGAGTGAATAATTCAACCAGAGAAAGAACTAAGTTAGCAGTATATGTAATGGTCGCCAGCAAAAATAAAATAGAGCCGGCAGAGCGTTTTACAGCCTGCACGTTGGAATTTTCGGCAGGGATCTGCGGATAGATGGTATTAAAATCATTCATAGGAAATCCTCCAGATTATATAAGTAATATAGCCCTATGTTACCATGGGAAGAACTTACTTGCAAGAGCTGAGGAGGATTTTTATAAACTCTTGACAGATGACAGGGTGTCACATATAATAAGTGACAGGGTGTCATTCTG
>CANOUM010000065.1 GCA_947570515.1 uncultured Clostridia bacterium | reverse complement strand
ACTGCCTGCACCTCCTGCAGGATATGTGAGCTTAGTAAGATCGTATGTTTCTTACTTAGATTTTTGATCAGATCCCGCACTTCAATAATCTGCTTTGGGTCAAGACCTACCGTAGGCTCGTCCAGAATGAGTACTTCCGGATTGCCCACGAGCGCCTGTGCCAGGCCTACGCGCTGCCGATATCCCTTGGAAAGATTGCGAATCAGACGCCCTTTTACGTCCTGTACCTTCGCCAGCTTACTTACCTGATCGATGGTCTCCGTTTTCTTTGCCATCGGAATATGTTTCAAATCACAAACAAACGCCAAATATTCCTCTACCGTCATGTCCACATACAGCGGCGGTATTTCCGGCAGATATCCGATTTTCTGTTTAGCCTCCAGAGGATTTTCCAGCACATCCACACCATCCACCAGAATCTGCCCTTCAGTGGAAGAAAGATATCCGGTAATAATGTTCATCGTCGTTGATTTGCCGGCTCCGTTTGGTCCCAAAAAGCCGACAATCTCTCCATCTTCTACGGTAAATGAAATATCATCCAGCGCCAGATGATCTCCGTACCGTTTTGTCAGATTTTTTACTTCTATCAAGAGATAAACCTCCTAAAAAATCATTTTTTTCAAGTATAATACATAAAAATGAATAAAGTATGAACAAATCAAAAACCTAGATAAAACTTAGCTACTTTTTAGCAAAAAGCTGCCATAAAATACGGCCTCAGGAATCAACCCCAAGGCCGTATTTTTTATTTATGAAAGGTAATGTGGCTCAGATCTTCTTTCTGAAAACATGAGCAGGCGTATGCAGGTACTCATGCGCCTTATGAGAGCCGGGCTCACCCAGGAACTCCTCATAAATCTTCTTAATAGAAGGATTCTCATGAGACTTGCGGATTGTTTTGCTCTCATCTTCTTCACAGAGAGCAGCCTGACGATCCTGAATGATGCTCAGATCACCAAAATGATGAGGCTGACCGCCGCCGTTGACACAGCCGCCGGGACAAGCCATGATCTCAATAAAGTGAAGCTGATTCGGATTGCCCGCTTTGATCTCTTCCATGATCGCACGTGCATTGCCAAGTCCGCTGGCAATTGCCACATTGAGTGTAATATCGCCCACCGGAATATGAGCAACTTTCATACCATAGTTGATATTGCGCACATCCTCAAATTCAACATTGCCGAGTTCTTTGCCGGTCACAACTTCATAGCCGGTACGCAGGGCAGCTTCCATAACACCGCCGGTTTTTCCGAAAATAACGGCAGCACCGGTGGATTCACCAAGCGGATCATCAAAGTCCTCTGCTTCAAGCTCTACCAGATCAATATTCATCTGTTTAATCAGCTCTGCCAGCTCACGCGTCGTAATCGAAATATCGATATCCTTACGGGAGGTGCCATTCGTGTTCATCTCTTCGCGCTGTGCCTCAAATTTCTTTGCCGTACAGGGCATTACAGATACCACGACCAGATCCTCCGGATCAATTCCCTTCTTCTGTGCAAAATAAGATTTAGCCATAGCACCGAACATCTCCATCGGAGATTTAGCGCTGGACGGCAGATCCTGCAGCTCAGGGAACTGTGTTTCAATGAAGTTAATCCATGCCGGGCAGCAAGAGGTGATCATCGGCATCGCTACGGGCTCACCCTTCAGGAATTTATTCAAACGCTCAACCAGCTCATTAGCTTCTTCCATAATGGTCAGATCAGCAGCAAAATCGGTATCAAATACATAATCAAAACCGATTCTGCGCAGTGCAGCAACCATTTCACCAGTTACACTGTAACCAGGCTCCACGCCAAATTCCTCGCCTAGAGCAGCACGTACAGCCGGTGCCGTGTTCACGATTACCGTCTTATCAGGATCGCCCAGTGCTTCGATCACCTGATCGATATTGCTTTTTTCAGTCAGAGCGCCCACAGGACATACCTGAATACACTGACCACAGAAGGTACAAACCGTCTCATTGATCGGCAGTTCAAACGCGGTAGAAACCACGGCATTAAATCCGCGATTAACAGCAGACAGTGCGCCTACGCTCTGAATCTGGTTACAAACCGTCTCACAACGGCGGCACATAATACACTTATCCTGGTCGCGTACAATAGAAGGAGAGGCCTCATCCTTCTCATAGCTCGACATTGCCGTACCGGTCACGCGCACCTTGCGGATGCCCATGGACTCAGCCAGAGCCTGCAGCTCGCACTGTCCGGATTTAGCACAGGTCAGACAATCTTTCGGATGATCAGACAGCATCAGCTCCAGAACAGTTTTACGAGATTCCAGAACCTTAGGAGTATTGGTCTTAACAACCATACCCTCCGATACGGGTGTTGCACAGGCCGGTGCCAGATTACGGCGGCCAGCCACTTCTACAACACAGACACGGCAGGATGCCGGTTTATTTTCAATACCAATTTCGTGAAGATCCAAATAACACAGTGTCGGAATATGGACGCCAACCTGCTCCGCTGCCTGCAAAATTGTGCTGCCGGCTTCGACCTGTGTTTCCAGTCCATCGATGGTAACATTGATCATGTTAGACATAGCTTCTCTTCACTCCTTCCTTAATTTTTAGAAATAGCATTAAACTTACAGTTATCCATACAAGCGCCACACTTAATACATTTAGCCTGATCAATTGTATGAGGCTTGCGCACTTCACCGGAAATCGCACCCACCGGACATTTTCTGGCACACAGGGTACATCCCTTACATACATCCGGATTGATCGAGAACTTCAGCAGTGCTGTACACTTACCGGCCGGACAGGTATGGTCTTTTACATGCGCAATATATTCATCTTCAAAATGAGCCAAAGTAGAAAGAACAGGATTCGGAGCAGATTGTCCCAGACCGCAAAGAGCAGTATCCTTGATTACCTGAGAAATTCTCTTCAGCTCAGCGATGTGCTCCATTGTTCCTTTACCGCTGGTGATATCCTTCAACAGCTCCGTCAGACGCTTGGTACCGACACGGCAAGGCGTACATTTACCACAGGACTCTTCTTCTGTAAATTCCAGATAGAAACGAGCCACTGCCGGCATACAGTCGTCTTCATCCATAACAATCAGACCACCGGAACCCATCATCGATCCCTTGGCAACCAGGTTGTCAAAATCGATCGGTGTATCCAGATCCTTCTCTGTCAGACATCCTCCGGAAGGACCGCCGGTCTGAGCGGCTTTAAATTTCTTGCCATTCTTAATACCGCCGCCGATATCATAAATAACTTCACGCAGAGTCGTACCCATCGGTACTTCAATCAGTCCTACATTGTTAATCTTACCGGCCAAAGCAAATACCTTTGTACCTTTGCTCTTTTCGGTACCGATCTTGTTAAACCAGTCTGCACCCTTCAGGAAAATAACCGGAATATTTGCAAGTGTTTCTACGTTATTTACGTTGGTAGGTTTGCCCCAGAAGCCGCTCTCAGCCGGGAACGGAGGTTTAGTCGTAGGCTCGCCTCGATTTCCTTCCATAGAATGAATCAACGCTGTTTCCTCGCCGCACACAAATGCACCGGCACCAAAGCACAGCTGGATATCAAAGGAAAAGTCTGTTCCTAATATGTTCTCACCCAGCAGTCCGTATTCACGAGCCTGCTCAATTGCCGTCTCCAGACGCTGAATAGCCAGCGGATACTCGGCACGGATGTATACACGACCCTGAGATGCACCAATAGCATAACCGCAGATTGCCATTGCTTCAATCACGCTGTTCGGATCACCTTCCAAAATGGAACGATCCATAAATGCACCCGGGTCACCCTCGTCGGCATTACATACAACGTATTTCTCGTCGCCCTGATATCCACGAGCAAACTGCCATTTCATACCGGTGGGGAAGCCTGCGCCGCCGCGTCCGCGAAGGCCGGACTTCTTAACCTCTTCAATGACCTGCTCAGGCGTAAGCTCGGTCAAACATTTTGCCAAAGCCTGATATCCGTCACGACCAATGTACTCTTCGATATTTTCTGGATCAATGAAACCACAGTTTCTAAGTGCAATACGCATCTGCTTCTTATAGAAGTCCATATGCTTTGCATCCGAAATATGCTTTTCATTCTCTGGATCCACATACAGAAGACGATTCACTTTACGTCCCTTTACAATATGTTCTGCTACGATTTCGTTTGCATCCTCCGGCGCTACCTGCGTATAGAAGTTCTTGTCGGGAAGAATCTTAACGATCGGGCCCTTCTCACAAAAACCAAAACAACCGGTCTGAAGCACCTTTACTTCATCGGCCATGCCCGCTGCTTTCACAGCGTCCTTCAAATTCTCAGCAATCTGACGAGAATTGGAAGACAGACATCCGGTACCGCCACAGACCAGGATATGAAACTTATAATCTGCCATAATATCCTCCTAAAATATGAAAACTTTCAGCTTATTCAACGGTATTATGCGTCACAGGAATGATGCCGTCCAGCATCTCGCCGTTCTTGATACCCTTTTCTACGATCTCATGTACCTTTGCTTTGTCTACATGACCGTATACTATGGGCTCTTTACCCGGCATGGTCAATTCGATTGTAGGCTCAGCATAGCAGTATCCCATGCAGCCAGTCTGGGTCACAACCGCATTGTCAATGTTTTCTTCCTGCAGCACTTTGATGAACTCATCCATCGTTTCACGTGCGCCCGCCGCAATTCCGCAGGTAGCCATCGCGACACGAATCTGAATCAGGTTTTCAATATTATCGCCCTTTACACGCAGCGAAACTGAATTTTGTGCCTGCTCTTTGATCTTTTTCAATTCTTCCAACGATTTAATCTTAGCCATTTTCGCTCTCCTTATTTACTGGCACTCAGCCAAAATTCCTTCTACCATATCGGGAGTCACACGGCCGTATACCTTATCTCCAATCATTACAACAGGAGCCAGGCCGCAGGCACCTACGCAGCGCAAGCTTCTCAAAGAGAACTTGCCATCTTCCGTCGTACCGCCGATATCGATGCCCAGACGTTTTTTCAGTTCTTCCAAAACGCTTTCCGCACCGCGCACATAGCAGGCTGTACCCATGCAGACAGAAATATCATACTCTCCTTTGGGTTTCATCGTAAAGAAAGAATAGAAGCTTACAACGCCGTATACTTTTGATACCGGAACATCCAGCTTCTGCGCTACATAGATCTGAACTTCCTTCGGCAGATAGCCGAAAATTCCTTGAGCCGTATGCAGCACACGGATCAATTCACCATGGGTGCTGGGCAAAGACGCAATAAACGCATCAAGCTCTGCATATTTTTCTTTGTCCGCGCCGTTAGCACAATTACATGCCATATCACATTACCTCCTAAGATATGTTTTTGCCGGCTTGCGCCGAAAAACTTTGTTACAATAGGCTCTGACTCAGTGCCTGCAAGATTCCGTGAGCGGAAACGCTCTCGACCTCCAGCTCGCTGGGAGCCATACCGATCAGGCCAAGCTCATGCGCATCCGAAGCCGTGATCAGCCGGTATTGCTGCGCATACTTTTTCTCATAGCTTTCCTTTTCTGCATACATGGAAAGCTCCAGCGTGGGGAAGTGCATATCCTTCGGAATAAACCCCAGATTAGAAAGAACGCTAAAGCTCTTGCGGTCTATATGCGCCGGAATGGCCAGACCATGATGAACACCCGCTCTTTGTGCTACTGCCTCAAAGCTTAGCTCACAAGACATGTTCAGCAAATTTTCTTCATATCCGATGATCTCATCCTCATCATCCAGCAGCTGCTGCTTTTCCCTCATCTTAGCCGGTGCCTTCATTTCAGGCAGCGCCGCATAGACTTCCTCCTGCATGGCAAGCGCATCCTCCAGCTTTTGGAACAGTGTGACCACATGTACCTCTTCTCTTGTCTGCACTTCTAAACCAGGCACTACGACCAGACCTGTACCCTGCGCCACCTTCATCACCATCTCCGCATTACGGCAGGAATTATGATCGGTGACCGCAATCGCTGTCAGTTCTTGAAGCAGCGCCATGTTGACCATATTATTAGGAGTCATCTCATTCAGCGCACAGGGCGAAAGAGCGGAATGCATATGTAAATCACACATGATCTTCATGAATGTCTCCTCTTTTCCTCCATGTAAATTATAACATGACTCCATTGATAATAGTATAACAAACTATCCTCAAAAAGTAAATAAGCTTTTGAATATGTTTTTAATAAGCTTTATTTCCTTATCATTCAAGTCATATTTGCCTGATTTCTTCCATATTTTCCCGGATAAATTCCTTTACCCACAGGTATACGCTGGGCGTGCTCAGCGGTACCCCTTCCAAAATCTCATTCAGCTCTGCCGTACTCACGGCAAATTCCTGTATCTCTGCCTCTTCTTTCCCGCGGTACTGATACCGATAGGTAAACGCAATTTCCGGATGCGAAGAAAAAAGCGTCATAAGCGTAGAGGGCATATCGCCAAGCGGCGGCCGGTCAATATGATCCTGCTCCATCTGCGCCGTCACTGTTGTTCCTTTTCCAACCTCACTTTCAATCGTCAGCTGTCCGCCGCACATCAGACAGGTATCATTTAAAAACGGAATTCCCAATCCTACTTTGCGCATGGTACGGCTGGTCGTGAAAGGATTGCGGATGGTTTTCAGCATCTCCGGCGCAATGCCGCGTCCGTCATCCTGAATCCGAATCGTCAGCTGATTCTCCTTCCAGTCCTCGCAGATCAGAATCTCAATATGCTTTCCGTCTCCCCGCACGCTGTTCTCTCCAATATCCAGCACATGCAGGGCCAGTTCCTTCATCATAGATTTTTCTCCAGAACCAGCTTCTTTGCAATCGAAAACGGATCCAGCTTGGTCCCCAGCAGCACGATTCCTTCCTCCTCGGCTGTCTTGCATGTCTCTTCATCCGGCTCATAGCCATGGGCAATGATAATGGCCGGCACCCCTTTAAGCGATGCTACAGCCACAATATTGACATGGCTCTGAATCGTGATCCATACCTGACCTTCCTGCGCCTCTCCCATCACAACGCTTAAAAGATCTCCCATATATCCGCCGCTGACCTCGGCCTCCATGTCGCCCTTCTGAATCAGCGTAAGCTCTTCGAGCTCTAACAGATCGCGTACAATCATATAGTTTCCTCCTTTTGCCGCTTTGCGGCGCTTTTATTCTTCATCCTTCTGCTTGATGCTGGGCGGCATTTTTCCAGAAAGCGCCACCATCTCTTCTGCCACCTCTTTTACCCTTTGGCGCAGCAGGAAAATACAATCTTCTACCTGCACCTTTCCTTTAACCACATCTGTAGCAAAGGCTAAACAAGACGGCGAACCGCATGCGCCGCAGTCGATCTGCGGCAGGCGTTCGTTGAGCTGATCCCGCTCCTGCATCATGCGCCATGCTTCCTGCATGTCAGAGCTGAACTGCATATTATCAAGCTCTTCCAATTCTTTTTCGGCCTCCACCGGCACCTTGATGTCGAGGATCTCTTTATTGTAGCAAGGGTTTTCATTGCGGCGCAGCACCTTTTTCATCCTCGTCTCTGCGCTGAATGGATTCTCTACAGCCATCGGACCGCCCAGACAGCCGCCAGTACACGCGTTAGCTTCAATAAAATCCACACGCTGAATAACGCCGTTCTCCAGACGATCCATAATTTCAATCACATTATCAATCCCATCGACCGAGAGCACGTCTTTGAGCCCCAGATTCTCGCTTTCACCGCCGATATGCGCCCAGCGAATGCCTTCTTGACCGCTCAGCTGCAGCACCTCGATATCCTCGCCCTGAATACTTTTTATGATCGGCCGAATTTTATAAAAAATCTCGTTCAGTGCAACGGTGTCCGTCACTGCTGACTTTTCCACCATACTGGGATGCGCCACCTCTGTCGCCTTGGCCGGGCACGGTGTGATGAAAAACACACCAATCTCTTCATCTTTATATCCTTTTTCAATAAAGGCCTTGCGCGCAATGCGCGCAGCCGTTTCCATGGGTGAAATCAAGGGTAATATGTTGTCGATCAGCGAAGGAAACCTGTTTTGAATCAGCCGAACAATCGCCGGACATGCCGAGGAGATCCACGGCCCCTCTTCCTCGCTGCGCGGATGCTCGCGAATGTACTGCCGCGTTGCCTGCGTAATGACTTCTGCTCCCATGGCAACGCCCACTACCTCATCAAAGCCAATCCGTCGCAGTGCCGTCAAAATCCGGTTGATGTTGCGGTTTCCTTCAAACTGACTGTATAGCGACGGCGGCGGCAGTG
>CANOUM010000064.1 GCA_947570515.1 uncultured Clostridia bacterium | reverse complement strand
TTCGCCTAAGATGAGACCCCCGATGATGCTCATAGCCGTACTTAAACTGGAAGGCGTATGAATGGAGGCCATACGAAGAATTTCTAAATTCAGTTCAACAAGAACCAGCTGAATAAAAAGCGGAAAAACAACCTCGATTTGCGGAAGAAGAAATTGCAACCAATCAGGAATGGCAGAGGGATTTTCTGCAATTAAAAGCCAAGTTGGCGTGAAAAATAATGAAATTAAAATAGCAGCGAATCGAATCCAGCGGATAAAGGTACCGACTAAAGGGTTTTGATAATAATCCTCAGAATGCTGCGTAAAATGAAAAAGCGTAGCAGGAAACAGCATTACAGAAGGAGAATTATCAACAAAAAGAGCTACATGGCCCTCTAATAGGTGCGCTGATACGACATCGGGACGTTCTGTAAATTTGGCCTGAGGAAATGGATTATACCAACGCTTTTTGATCATGAGTTCTTCTAAGGTTTTTTCTCCCATGACCAGGGCTTCTGTATCAAGATTAGAAATGGTTTGCACAATATGCTGAACTAGTTTAGGATCCGCAACGCCTTGAATATATCCGATGGCTACATCTGTATGAGAGCGTGTGCCGACTTCTTTTATCTCATAGATCAGTTTAGGGTCTCGAATTCTTCTGCGCACTAAAGCTGTATTAAAAACTAAGGTCTCCACCATACCGTCTCTTGCGCCGCGGGTCACTTTTTCTAAATCAGGCTCTTCAGGACTGCGTGCGGGATATTCACGCATATCCAAAATCATAGCCTCTTCAAAACCATCAATAATAAGAACTGTAAAACCCGATAATATACTGGTCACAAGTTTGTCAAATGAGCGTTCCTTTGTTACTTCACTATTACCCAGCTGGATTTTTAAAAAGCTTTCTAGTGAATGAACCCCCTTTGTTTCTTCATCTCCCTGAAAATGCTGAAAGAGTCGTAAGACAAGGCTGGAATCAATCAAGCCATTGATGAGAAGATAGTATGCCTTATGTGCACCAATCGTAATTTCTCTCGCAATTAAATCAAAACTTTTCCCGATGGGAAGTCTATTTTTGAATTCCTGGATATTTTTTTCTAATTGATTGGATATGGTGTTTTGCTGTGTAAAAGTTTCATTTTGATTCATTGCCGCTACCTCCTTTTTGCTTAGCTTGTACATTTTTACCTTTATTTATGTAATCGAAACCCGAGTTTTAGGCATCTTGCAGTTTCTTTCAAAAAGCAACAAATTTACTTTTCTTTCTTTTTTTTATATGATATAATCAAAATACAGGACAATCACAAAAAAACCGCAGGGTTTATTTGTAGAGTCATCATAAACATTTTAGAAAGAGAGGATTTTTTTATGCCTTTTTCAACGACTGTTGATCATGTAAAACATCCGCAGGTAGCTACTTTAGGGCTTATGGCTTTAGATAGCGCCAATGAATTAGGGAAAAAAGTCGATGAACATTTAAAGGAACTTTATCACAATCAAGAAGATAGCTGTCAAAATGGAGAATCTTCTTTCTTAATTCCTTGTTCTTGTCCCAGATTTCAAAATGGAGATGCTAAGGGAATCATTCATCAATCAGTAAGAGGCGTTGATTTATATCTTCTTACAGATGTAGGAAATTACAACTGTACATATAAAATGTTTGGAGAAGAGGTGCGGATGTCTCCGGATGACCATTTTGCAGACTTAAAACGTGCTATTCAAGCAATTAGTGGCAAAGCGTATCGAATTACAGTGATTATGCCTAATATGTATGGTGCTCGTCAGCACCGTCGCAGCTACAGAGAATCTCTTGACTGTGCTGTGGCACTTCAGGAATTGCAGAGTATGGGGGTTTCCTCCATTTTGACTTTTGATGCACACGATCCCAGAGTTCAAAATGCAGTTCCCCTTATGGGATTTGATAATGTAATGCCTTCTTACCAAGTGTTAAAAGCACTTTTGCAGCATGTACCCGATATTCAATTGGATAAAGATTCTTTTATGGTGGTGAGTCCTGATGAAGGAGCTATTTCACGAAATGTTTATTATGCATCTGTCATTGGAGTAGATATGGGGATGTATTATAAGCGGCGTGATTATTCACGTATTGTAAACGGAAGAAACCCAATTGTTGCACATGAGTTTTTAGGAAGCGATATTAATGGAAAAGACGTCCTTGTATATGATGATATGATTGCATCCGGAGACTCTATGCTGGATATTGCCTATGATCTTAAAAGAAGAGGCGCCAGAAGAGTTTTTGCCGGTTGTACATATGGATTATTCACAGAAGGTTTGGATCGATTCCACGAAGCAGTAGAGCACGGTGTTTTGTCTGGTGTTCTTTCTACAAATCTTACATACCGTAAACCAGAACTTTTAGCAGCTCCTTGGTATTATGAAGTTGACGTTTCTAAATATGTTGCCTATTTCATCGCATCGGTGAATCATAATATGTCTGTTAACAGTTTGCTCGATCCTCATCAGAAAATTAAAGATTTAATTGATGGACATAGAAAAGGGCAGTTAGAGCAAATGAATCTGTTTTAATTATAACCGTTAAAAATAGCCTTTCCTTTTTAAACAAGGAAAGGCTATTTTTATTATTTAACTAAAATATCTTATATAATAGAACGAAATAGGCCAATAACCTTGCCTAATATAGTACAGTCTTTTACTAAAATAGGATCCATATGGTCATTTTCCGGCTGGAGGCGAATATAATCTTTTTCTTTATAAAAGGTTTTTACTGTAACGCTATCTCCTAAAAGGGCAACAACTTTATCGTGATTAACGGCTGTGTTTTGTTTGCGGATTAAAATCAAATCATTTTCATAAATCCCAACATTGATCATACTTTCTCCTTGTACACGGAGCATGAAGCATTCAGAATTATGTGTAAAGTCTACAGGGATAGGAAAATAGTCTTCAATGTTTTCAACGGCGAGAATAGGTTCTCCAGCACGTACACGTCCTAAAATAGGAACAGCAATCAGTTCAGGACCTTGTACGGGATTTTGAAATGCAACGACACGTTCTGAGGGAACAAAAGATTGGCCGTTTTCTTCTTGTTCAGGACGGCGACAAATTTCGATTGCCCTTGTCTTGGCAGGATCTCTTCGAATATAACCTTTCTCTTCCAGTCGAGTTAAATGACCGTGAACCGTAGAGGTAGAGCGGAGTCCCACAGCTTCGCAGATTTCTCTGACAGACGGGGGATATCCTTTTATTTCTTGGCGATGAATGATATATTCCAGAATTTCTCTTTGTTTTTTTGAAATGCTCATATAAGTAATCTCTCCTCATTTAGTATATATTCAGTTAAGTTTTACTGAACATAAGTTCACTGCAAGTGAACTTATAAACTCATAGCGCAGCAGTACAAGTACTTGAATAGTCAAATTGCATCTAGTTGCGCTTATTATATCATGGAAAATAGAGCTTGTCAAACGAGCGTTCGTAAAATATTTTTTTAGATCTTTCGCTTGACAAGAAAGAATGTTCGTGCTATGATAAGAACATCCAATCGGCAGAACACTTTTTCGAGGACGGAAGAAAGGAGGATCTTATGGTTTACGGCATCTACAAGCAGCGTGCACTTCGACAAAGAAAAATGAATCGTCAATATCGTCAGTTAGTATTATTTCTCTGTGGTATTATCTTTTTGCTACTGATACTATTAGCCCTTACACACAGCAATCCTGCTAAAGCAGAAGACTGGGTAGTAGAGACATATCAAAGCGTTGTCATACAGCCGGGCGATAGTTTATGGGATTTAGCTGAGAAACACTGTCGGTCTAATATGACGATTCAGGAGTATATAAAAGAAGTGCGAAAGATCAATCATATCAAAACAGACGAACTGGTGTCCGGAGAATATTTGATCTTACCCATTTATACGTATGATTCTCCTATTGAAAATTAGCAGATTTGATTTATTTTGAAATATGGGGGAGAAGCTCTCATACCTATTTTCCCGTTTAAGGTATGAGAGCCTTTCTTTTCTTTAAAAGCCTGATAAATTCAGGAAAAATGAAGGCTTTTGCTTGACATTAAGAAAATTGTATGATACACTCCAATAGTTGCCGCACGAAGAGGTTTTAAATTCCTTATGGATACCATATTCGGCGAGTTTATATGAGAAGGAGGTGCTCGGATGTACGCTGTTATTGAAACAGGTGGAAAGCAGTACCGGGTACAAGAAGGAGACGTTATCTCTGTTGAAAAGTTAGGCTTAATCGAAGGCGAAACGTATGATTTCGACAAGGTCTTAATGATTGCGGATGAGTCCAATATCAAGACCGGAAGCCCTTATGTAGCCGGCGCTAGTGTAAAAGCTACCGTAATCACGGAAGGCCGCGGTAAAAAAATCTATGTTTACAAGTATAAGTCTAAAAAGACTTATCACAAAAAAACAGGTCATAGACAGTATTTTACCAAAGTACAGATCAATACGATCAACGCTTAATACAGTCGGATGATCACTGCGCAATTGTTCCAAAACTCAGTCAATCAGTATTATGGTTTCTTAATTGAAGGACATGCCGGATATGCAGAAGAGGGAGAAGATATTATTTGTTCTGCTGTATCTGCCTTGGCTTTAAACACAATTAATTCAATTGAGAAATTTACTGCTTTTCAGCCCATTTGTAAAATGCAGGAAGGATATCTATCCTGTATTGTATCGGAGCTGCGCAATTCAGACTCAGCTTCTGATAGCCATTATAGAGAGGCTAATTTATTATTAAATTCTCTGGCTCTTGGACTGGAATCAATTGTACAGACATATGGAACACAGTATCTTCATGTATTGATTACTCAAAAATAAGGAGGTGCGTTTTCATGTTCATGATGAATCTTCAACTGTTTGCTCATAAAAAGGGCGTAGGTTCTACCAAAAACGGCCGTGATTCTGAATCTAAGCGTCTTGGCGCCAAAAGAGCAGATGGTCAGGTTGTTAAAGCAGGCAATATTTTATATCGTCAGAGAGGCACTCGTATTCATCCCGGTATCAATGTAGGGATTGGTAAGGATGATACTTTGTTTGCTTTAGTCGATGGAAGAGTCAAGTTCGAAAGAAAAGGACGAGACAAGAAGCAAGTTTCTGTTTATCCTGCTTAATAATAGCGCTATAGATAGCCTGATTAAAGGGAATCTTAGTAGCAACTGACAGGCTTCAAATATTGTTATTTGAAGCCTGTTTTTTTCAAAGTAAGCATATGGAAAGGAAGTATGAGCATGTTTGTAGATGAAGCAAAAATTTTAATTCAGTCCGGAAAAGGCGGCAATGGCTGTGCTTCCTTTAGACGTGAAAAATATATACCAAACGGCGGTCCTGATGGCGGAGACGGCGGGAAGGGCGGTGACATTATTTTTGTTGCCGTAGAAAACCTAAATACGTTAGCTGATTTTCGCAATCGTAAAACCTTTAAAGCAGAAAACGGAAGAGATGGAAGTGGCAATAATTGTTCCGGAAAAAAAGGAGAAAATTTAATTATTGAAGTACCTGTCGGCACGGTAATTCGTGAAGCAGAAAGCAATCTTGTGATTATTGATATGGCATATGAAGGACAGCAGGAGGTTCTTTTAAAGGGTGGAAAGGGCGGAAAAGGAAATCAGCATTACGCTACTTCCACAATGCAGATTCCGCAATATGCCCAACGTGGTCAAGAAGGAAAAGCACTTTTAATTAAATTGGAATTAAAGGTCTTAGCAGATGTAGGACTTCTTGGATATCCGAATGCCGGAAAATCCACTTTTTTATCACGCATATCAAATGCTAAACCTAAGATTGCAAGTTATCCTTTTACAACCATTGTTCCTAATCTTGGCGTTGTGAATCTATCCTATGGAAAAACACTAGTTGTTGCAGATATTCCGGGACTGATCGATGGTGCTGCAGAAGGCATAGGACTTGGTCACGAGTTTTTGAAGCATCTGGAGAGAACTCGTGTCTTGATTCATTTGGTTGATACGGCCGGTGTAGATGGCAGAGATCCCGTAGAAGATATAGAAAATATCAATCGAGAGCTGGAGCTTTATAGTCAGGAGCTGGCTTTACTGCCGCAGGTCATTGCTGCTAACAAAATGGATCTGCCAGATTCTGAGCTTTATTATGAAGAACTGCAGAAATATTGTACAGAGCATCAGTATGAGTTGTTTCCTATTTCAGCAGTTACCGGTCAAGGAATTAAAGAACTTTTAAATAAAGTAGTTCAAATTCGAGATACAATGGATACAGAACCGGTGGTCTTCCCAAGAGAGTTCTTTGTAGAGCAGTCCGGCACTCCTGAAGAAGGCGATGGTATTTATGTAGAGTGTATTGAGGCACATGTTTATGAAATCACAGGTGTTCCCATCGAGAAAATGCTCGGATATACTAATTTAGAATCAGAAAAAGGATTTGATTTCTTTCAAAAGTTTATGCGTGAACGAGGTATTATTGCAAGATTAGAAGAGTTAGGCATAGAAGAAGGAGATACCGTTCAAGTAGGCGGTATTGCTTTTGAATATTATCGTTAATTAAGGAGCTAAATATGATTACACCAAAACAAAGAGCCTATTTAAGAAAATTAGTGCATGATCTGGAGCCTATTTTTCAAGTAGGGAAATCTGGAATCACCCCAGAATTGGTACAAGCCATTGATGAAGCTTTAGAGGCAAGAGAACTCATTAAGGTAACAGTTCTAAAAATTTGTGAAGAGGATGTGCGTTCTGTTTGTGAGAAAGTAACCTCCAGAACACATAGTGATCCCGTCCTAGTGATCGGACACAAATTTTCTATTTATCGAGCTGCTGCCAACCCCAAACTGGAGCTTCCCCAAAAATGATAGAATCCGAAAAGAAAGATAAATCTAAAATTGCCGTCATGGGTGGAACATTTGATCCAATTCATTATGGGCATTTGGTAACGGCAGAAGCAGTTATGCATGAGTATCAAATTGATCGTGTTTTATTTATTCCCAGCGGTCAACCGCCGCATAAGGCGGGAAAAACCGTAACGGCAGCTGAGCATCGCTATTTGATGACATTACTCGCGACAGAAACCAATCCTCAGTTTTTTTGTTCGCGTATTGAAATTGATCGTCAGGGGTATACCTATACGATTGATACGATTCAACAACTTAAAAAGATGAATCCGGAAACCGATATCTATTTCATTACAGGAGCAGATGCATTTTCAGAGATTTTAACTTGGAAAGATCCTGAATTACTTTTATCCAGCTGTCATTTTGTAGCAGCGACCAGACCGGGATATAGCCGAAAACAGGCGGCTCCTCAAATTGAAGCCATCATGAATCGTCATAAAAATACGCTTCATTATCTGGAAGTACCGGCACTCACCATTTCTTCCAGTGATATTCGTAAGCGTGTTTCTGAGGGTAGACCTATTAAGTATCTTTTACCAGAGGCGGTAGAGACTTACATTGAAAAACATGGACTTTATTGTTAAAGAGGGAATCTGATATGACCGATAAGGAATACAGAGAGCTTAAACGTGATATTTTAGCATGGCTTTCTCAGCAGTTAAAACCCAAACGATTAAAGCATACCTTAGGAGTAGAGGAGATCGCTGTAGCATTGGCTCGTATTTGGGGAAGCAATATATATGAAGCTTCTCTAGCCGCTTTATTGCATGATAATGCAAAAAACCTGGATACGCAGCTTCTTTTTGAAATATGTCAAAAAGAGTATCCAGCCTTGTCGCTTTCCTTAGAGTATTCTTCAGTGTTACATGCTTTTGCCGGCGCCAGTATTGCGGCTAAGCGATATCCGATGATGTCAGAAGGCGTTATACATGCCATTTGTTATCATACAACGGCAAGGCCCCAAATGTCTCAGCTGGAAAAAATCATCTATGCAGCTGATTTTGCGGAACCAGGACGTGAATCTTTTCCCGGCTTAGAAATTATCAGAGAACGTCTTTTTATCGATCTGGATGCAGGGATAAGACAAATTTTACAACAAACGGTTCATTATGTTAGGATGAAAAAGAAAAAAATACATCCTTTAACCTTGGATGCCTTACAATATTATGAAAATGAATCATAAAACTTACAATAGGAAGGAAAAGAAAATGGACGAAAAAGCAAAAAAAGAACTTTTAGCTGATATTGCAATATCCGGAAAAATGGCAAAAGCTGCCTATGACGCACTGGAGGATAAACAGGGCGAAGATATCAAGGTATTAGATATCCATGAAATCTCTGTTTTAGCAGATTATTTTTTAATTGCACATGGCA
>CANOUM010000063.1 GCA_947570515.1 uncultured Clostridia bacterium | reverse complement strand
AATAAAACCCCAGCGGCTACAGAAGCGTTTAAAGAAGTCACTTGTCCTTTCATAGGAAGACTTACAACAAAATCACAGCGTTCCTTTACCAATCGGGTAATTCCTTCGTGTTCACCGCCGATCACCAAAGCAAGCGGTCCTTTTAAATCGGTCTGATATACGCTCTGCCCATCCATATCGGCACAGGCAGTCCAAATCCCCTGCTGCTTTAACTCATCAATTAACTTAGCTACGCTCGCTACTTTAGCAACCGGCATATATTCTAAAGCGCCGGCAGCTGTTTTAGCTACCGCTTCCGTAAGCCCTACTGCATGATGTCTGGAAACAATCACTCCATGGATACCGACAGCTTCTGCGCTCCGCAAAATCGCACCTAAATTATGAGGATCCTGAATGCTTTCACAGATTAAAATAAAGGGGGCTTCGCCTTTTTCCTCCGCCCGTTTTAATATATCCGCAACCTCTGCATATTGAGAAGCAGCACACATAGCAACAACCCCTTGATGATTGCCCTTCTCACACAGCGCGTCTAATTTTGCTTTATCAGTCTCTTGTATTAGAATTCTTTTTTTCTTAGCCAGACCTGCAATCTGAATTAAGGAACCGCTATGCGGAGCTCTGGACAGATATAGCTTCTCAATCTCTCTGCCAGCCTTAATCGCTTCCAGTACGGCATTTCTGCCATAGATGATCGAATCTGTCATTTCTTTTCCTCCTTTACGCTTTTACGGTTTATTTCCTCAAATCGATCCGTCGCCAGCTTCATAAGCGTATACAGGCGTTCTTCCTGTTTGATCACATACAAATATCCAAGTAGCGCCTCAAATCCTGTAGCCCATTTATAATCCGTCAGAGTCGCATTTTTAGGCACCGTTAAGGATTTTTGGTTTCTCCCGCGTTTAAATACCGCCGTCTCCTCCTGTGTTAAATCCTCCATAATCAGCTTCATCATAGCAGCCTGAGAAGAGGCTTTAACAAAATGGATAGCCTCTGTATGCATCAATTTAGGCGCTTCCTGTCTGGTCAGTACCAGACGGCTGCGAATATACAGATCATACAGCGTATCTCCTATATATGCCAGCGCAAGCGGCTTAATCTGCTTAACTTCAAGCTGCTCACCGGATGTTTCTTCAAAAATCAGTTCTAAAATACTCATATTTAATTTCGTACTCTTTTCTTCATATCGGCCCACGAAGCATGAATTTTAAATCCGGCTTTTTCATAGGTGCTTCTAGCTGGATTATCCTCTGCTGTAAACAGTGTCATATACTGAGCGCCGGCCTTTTTAAACTCCAAACAAAGTCTGTTAAACAAGATACTGGCAGCTCCGCATCCACGACACTGTGAATGGATCGCAAGCCCAAGAAAATATCCCCGTCCATACGCATCCGGCACAATAGGACCGGCAAAGCCTCCCACTTTTCCATGATCAGACACAATCAACATGGGCCTATGGCCTCCCTCTCGGTTCATTTCCGCAGGAATCTGCCAATTCCATAAATCATTATTTAGATCCTCCACCAGCTCCTGCATTCCATGATGCCGCTTTTCATCGTAAAATTCCACAAGATATCCGGCCTGCTCCATTTTCTGTTGATATGGTTTCAGGTTTTCTTCCGGCCATTCATATTGATCCAGCTCTAAATGATAGCTGTTTTGATAAGAAAAATCACGAAATCCCATATTTTTGAAAAACAAATGAGCCCCACTGCCCAGCTGTACTCCGGGAGCGTTTGGATGCCGATGCGCCGTGGTATTCGGCAAAATCCAGGTAATATTAACGGGATTAAAATAAGATACCTCTATCTCCTGCATGGGGATCTGCTGCTCTCTGGCAAAGCAAAGCATCGCCTGCTCCAGCTTTTCAAGCAAAGCCTTTCCGATTCCCTTTCTGCGCTGAGAAGGAATCACCTGTATCATGGTAACAAAAAACTTTTGTACGCCGCTATCAAACAGTCCTAAAATGAATCCCTCATCTTCGGGTGCATAAAAAGAAAAAATCTGATCTTCCGCTTTAGGCGGCACCAAAAACAACGCATAAAATTCCGCTTCCGTCAGGCGCAGATACAACTGCTCTCCTCTGTCGGTACACGCATTATATATCTGAACAGCTTTTTGAAAGTTTTCTTTTGTAATCGGCCTATAAGAGTTCATCATTTTATTCCCCTTTAACTTGACATTTATTCTGATAGAGTGTTTAATAAGACTATCCTAGTATATTACAAATTTTTCAGGAGGTCAACGCATGCTTTATGATATTATGCAGAAAAACGAAAAACTGGTCATTGGCCTGATGAGCGGAACTTCTGCAGATGGCATTGATGCCGTACTTGTAAAAATCATCGGTCATGGCATCCAAACAAAGGTGAAGCAGCTCGCTTTTGTCAGCCCCCCTTATAGTGAAGAAGTCAGAAATCGTATTTTACGTGTTGCTGCCGGTGACTTTGGCGGCAGTCAGGAGCTTTGCTTGCTGAATGTTTTGCTTGGTGAACTGTTTGCCGATGCCTGCCTTATGCTCTGTGAAAAAGCCGGCATTCAGCCAAGTGATGTCGACTTAATCGGAACACATGGACAAACCGTGTATCACATTCCAGCTGCTCAGCCATATCTGGGCCGCTCCATTACCGCAACCCTTCAGATTGGAGAGCCCTCCGTGCTCTGTGAGCGGCTTGGCATCCTGACCGTGTCCGATTTTCGGGTGCGTGATGTAGCGGCCGGCGGTTTCGGCGCGCCCCTCGTCCCCTATACGGAGTACATCTTATACAGCGATCCCGTGCGCCATGTCGGTCTTCAGAACATCGGCGGCATCGGTAATATTACCGTTTTACCCGCCGGCGGGAAATTGGACGATCTCACCGCTTTTGATACCGGTCCCGGCAATATGCTGATGGACAGCGTTGTAGGGCAGATTACCAATGGACGTCTTCGCTATGATGAAGGCGGTCATATTGCTGCCAGCGGTCAGGTAAGCGAGGCTCTCCTTGCAAAACTGATGGAAGATCCTTATTTAAAACAAACGCCTCCCAAAACAACCGGACGTGAATACTATGGTCAGGACTTTGTCCAAAGGATCATGCAGGAGGGAAAAGCACTGTCTCTATGTGATGCCGACATTCTGGCAACCACAACCATGTTCACAGCCGCTTCCATTGCCTATTCTGTAAATCATCACTGCAATCCTAAACCCCAGCGTCTCATTGTAGGCGGCGGCGGCAGCTTAAATCCCACCTTAATGCAAATGATTGCCGCTTGCCTGCCTGAAGTAGAAGTGATGACCAATGAAGATCTTGGTCTTGATAGCAGTGCTAAGGAAGCCGTAGCCTTTGCCCTTCTTGCTAATGAAACCATCCATAGCCAGTGTAATAATGCACCGGCGGCTACCGGAGCAAAGCACCCGGTTATTATGGGTAAAATTTGTCAGTAACTATAAAAGGAGAATCACAATGGCATCATCTTTATCTCATGCAGAAGCTTTATTACAACAGGGACTGCGTGACCGTGTGTATTCCGGTGCCGCGCTTGCGATTGGTAATCCGGATCAGGTATTGGTTGCCCGAACCATTGGGCATGTTTCTTATGAAGAAAACGCTGCTCCTATCACTTCTTCTACCCTTTTTGATATGGCAAGCATTTCTAAAATTCTGGGAACCACCTTCTGCGCCTTTCATATGATAGAAGACGGCAGCTTATGTCTGCAGGATTCATTAGCAGATTTCTTTTCTGATGTTCCAGAAGATAAACGAGATATTACCATCTATCATCTTATGACGCATACCAGTGGTTTACCTGCAGAGCTCTTTCTCTGGAAACTCTGTCAAACGCCTGATCAGGTGGTCTCTGCCATTTTAAATGCACCGCTGGATTTTGCTATTGGAAGCAACATTCAATATAGCTGCATGGGATACATCCTGCTTGGTAAAATTATGGAAATGATCAGCGGAAGAAGATTAGATCAGTTAGCTAAGGAATGGACCTTTGATCCTCTTGGCATGCATGCAACTGGATATCGTCCTGTTTCTGACTGCAGGCCTGACTGTTCTATTGCTTATACGGAAACCATGACTTTATCAGGTCCCGGCGTCCCCGGTGTGGTGCATGATGAAAATGCCAGATTTTTGAACGGGATTTCCGGCAACGCCGGCGTTTTTTCCAATTTGGAAGATATGATCCTCTTCTCTCGCATGCTTGCTCAAAAAGGAAAACCGCTGATCAGCCGCCGTCTAATGGAACTTGCCTGCCGTAATTATACACCCGGCCTAGATGAAAATCGTGGCCTTGGTTTTCAGTTAAGCGGTCCGGCACCTACTTTTTTCGGTGATCTTTTTGGCAATGACGGTATTGGACATACCGGATATACCGGTACTTCCCTTGCTGTCGACCCGCATAGTGGTTTATATGTGGTATTGCTGACAAATCGGGTATATCCTACTCGTGATAATGCTGGACTAACCCGGCTTCGTCATCAGATTCACAATGCAGCCGTAGCAGAGTTTCTTCGTTAAGTAACTTATTAAAAACGGAAGCGCTTCCTTTTATGGTAAACGCTTCCGTTTTTTTAATATTCTACTTCCATTAACATCAGACCGCTGGAAGGGGCTGTAAAACCGGCATTACGCCGGTCCTTTCCTGCCAGCATGGCCGGTACGTCGCTGGGAAGCTTTTCGCCCATTCCGATTTCGATCAGCGTCCCAACCATAATGCGAACCATATTATATAAAAATCCGTTTCCGGTAATGGTAATGCGAATCTCCGGCTCAAGCTCTTCAATATTGATTTCATAGATGGTTCTTATCGTTGATTTTTTTAGCCGTTTGTTAGAACAAAAAGCTTTAAAATCATGTTCCCCAATCCAATACAGCGCTGCTTCTTTCATGCGGTCTATATTTAGCGGTTCTGCCAGCTCATATACAAAATTTTTTTCAAACACATTAGAAATGCAGCTATTCCAAATTCGATACTGATAGGTCTTGCGCTTTACATTAAACCGGCTATGAAATCGATCCGGCACTCTCTCAACATGGCTTACGGCAATATCCTTTGGTAAATAGCGGTTTAGATATTCTAAAATTTCTTCTGGCTCCATCTCGATCGGTACATGAAAGTTTGCGATCTGTCCGAAAGCATGCGCACCGGCATCGGTGCGTCCGGAACCGATGACCTCAACGGGAATTGTGAACAAACGCTCTAAAATAGCTTCCAGTTTGCCCTGAATCGTATTTTCTGTATTGCCCTGCCGCTGCCAGCCGTTATACTTTGTTCCTACATATTGAATGGTTAGTTTATAATTTGCCATTATGTATTGGTCACTTTCTTAATGCTTCCGATAAAGAAAAAGCGGTAATCCATTTTCCATCAAAGGCCTGGACTCTCCTTGAATCAGAGGAAGCGCATATTGTACAAAATCCTGCGTAATATCGGCGCCGTCTTTGGTGATCCAAGATTTCGGGAACAGTTTTTCCTGATTGCAGACCTGCGCTACATCAACAGCCTTATATTGTATTTCATAGGAATCGGTATCTTTGCGCTCCATACCAACCATAACACCGCTTTCTCCCTGCAGAGCAAGCTGCACGCCTTCCTCACCGCAGCGCTGCGCTTCTTCTACATCTGTAAGCGATGCCTCCACTGCATTGGAACGCTGCGTAATATTTAATTCTACAGAACGCACCTTGACTCCCAGCCGTTCTTTAATCGTATTTTCTAATATTTTTCCACAACCGGTTAAATTTTTATGACCAAAGACATCCGTCGCAATTTCCTGGTCATATTCACATATGAGCTTACCAGACTGGTCATGAATGCCCTCTGATACACAAATGATCAAATTAGATTTGGATTCTAAAAGAGTCGTCACACGTGCAAGCATCTCTTCCAAATCAAAATCGGCCTCCGGCAAATAGATCAGCACCGGATTATCCCCTTCATATTTTCTTGCTAATGCGGAAGCGGCTGTAAGCCATCCGGCGGACCTTCCCATAATTTCAATGATAGTAACTGATTTTGTATGATAAACCTCTGAATCCAGCACCATTTGCCGTACCATGGAAGCAACAAATTTTGCTGCACTGCCAAACCCTGGCGTATGATCCGTCATAATAAGGTCGTTATCGATTGTTTTCGGAATTCCGATAAAACGAATGTCAGAATGAATTTTAGCAGCATAACGGGATAACTTACTCACCGTGTCCATAGAATCATTGCCGCCTATGTACAAAAAATAACCTATTTGATACTGCACAAACTGTTCAAAAATCTGACCATATACCGCATGCTCTAAATCTTCCGGAAGCTTATAGCGACAGGAGCCAAGGTAGGCGGCTGGTGTTGTGCATAGCAGCATAGCTTCCTGCTCAGGCAAAGCGCTTAAATCTAATATCTGATTTTGCAGAAATCCTTCAATTCCATTTACCATTCCTATAACACTGTTGATTTCCTGCGAAGCTCGGCCAGCCTTAATCACACCGTACAGACTGCTGTTGATGACAGCAGTAGGTCCCCCAGATTGTCCTACCAAAATGTTCTTTTTCATTCCCCTTCATTCCTCTCTTACGTTTAACCGATTTTATCATGTGTTATTATACGGTATCCTCTATATAAAGTCAATTTATGTTGCGGATAAAGTTTCACAAAGCCCTTGACAAACTATCATACATATACTATAATAACTAAGCATTTGCTTCCATGGCTCAGTAGGTAGAGCGACGCACTCGTAATGCGTAGGTCATCGGTTCGAATCCGATTGGATGCTTTTTTTATTGCTTGTTATAAATTTAAAAATAAAAAAGCTGTTGCTTGCGTAGA
Organism: uncultured Clostridia bacterium; assembly: GCA_947570515.1. Lineage (GTDB taxonomy): Bacteria > Bacillota > Clostridia > Lachnospirales > Bianqueaceae > CALWPV01. The sequence continues at coordinate 1,453 of CANOUM010000063.1, read as the reverse complement.
TCCATTCTACTTTTGCAACAGCCTTTTATTTTCTCTTAAATAAGATGCATCGTCTGAAGCGTCTCTTGCAGATACTGCCGATTTTTTTCTTCCATTGATGTCAGCGGAAGCCGGCACTCTCCCACCTGCATTCCCAGCATATTCATGGCTTCTTTTACAGGAATGGGACTCGTCTCACAAAATAATGCCTTAATCAGCGGAAGCAGCTCAATCTGCATCGCTGCAGCTTTAGGATATTCTCCTTCTAAACATGCATGCATCATAGAAGATACCGGATTAGGCAGCAAATTAGCGACGACTGAAATTACACCGCTTCCTCCCATGCTCATCAAAGGGACGGCCAAACCATCCTCTCCGGAATACACCTGTACTTCCGGACCGCATATCTGAAAGATGTCTCCTACCTGATTAAAATTGCATTCTTTAATTCCAATAATATTATCACAGGCATCCATTAGAGCCGCTACCGTAGCCGGCTCCATATTCATCCCTGTACGTCCCGGAACATTATATAAAATCACAGGAACAGAAACCGCTTTGGCAATCCGTTTATAATGCTCAATCAAACCCTTTTGTGTTGTCTTATTATAATAAGGCGTTACACTCAGCAGTCCGTCCGCACCAGCCTCCTCTGCCATACGGCTCAGCTCCGCACCATGCTTCGTATCATTAGAACCACATCCGGCAATGACCGGAATCCTATGATTGACCGTTTCTACAGTATGACGAATCACTTCGATCTGTTCTTCATCTGGCATAACAGAGGCTTCCCCTGTTGTGCCTGTGATGATAATCGCATCTGTTCCGCCCTTGATTTGAAATTCTAAAAGCTCATCCAGTTTTTGAAAATCAACACCAGTTTCATTAAATGGAGTGATCAATGCTACGCCGGATCCTTTAAATACCGACTTTGCCATAACAATCCTCATTTCTGCACCGCTTTTGATATGCATATCACTCTGCATCAAGCGGCGCTCAGATACAAAGTGAGTCTATCCCTGAACCTGTTTAGTCTTAGTTGGCTCTTCCTAAATATTCTCCGGTACGCGTATCAATTTTGATCTTGCTTCCAATATTGATAAACAGAGGCACATTGATGGTTGCACCCGTCTCCAGAGTAGCCGGTTTCATTACGTTGGTAGCTGTATCGCCTTTAATACCGGGCTCTGTATGCGTAACCTCCAGCTCTACAAAAAGCGGGGGCTCCACGCCAAACACATTTCCATTATGGGATAAAATTTTAACAGACTCATTTTCCTTGACAAAACGTAGCGCATCTCCCAGCTGTTCCTGATTCAGACCAATCTGTTCATACGTCTCATTATCCATGAAATAGAATAAGTCGCCGTCATTATACAGATATTCCATATCCTTGCGATCAATATGAGCACGATCCACTTTCTCTGTGGGACGGAATGTCTTCTCAACCACGCCGCCGCTGATCACGTTCTTG
>CANOUM010000062.1 GCA_947570515.1 uncultured Clostridia bacterium | reverse complement strand
AAAAAAGTGGATGAGTTTAAACCGGTAAGTGGCAATCAAATTACAATGTACACCTGCGGTCCTACCGTATATCATTATGCCCATATCGGCAATCTGCGCAGCTATATCATGGAAGATGTCCTCGAGAAATATCTGACCTATGCCGGCTATGATGTAAAACGCGTTATGAATATTACGGATGTAGGGCATCTGACAAGCGATGCGGACACGGGCGAGGATAAAATGCTGAAAGGCGCCAAACGTGAACACAAAACAGTCATGGAAATTGCGCAGATGTATACGGATGCGTTTTTTGAGGATTGCCGCAAGCTCAATATCAAGAAGCCCGAGTTTGTAGTACCGGCCACAAGCTGTATTCCGCAGTTTATCGAAATGATCCAGGTGCTATTAGAAAAAGGATATGCCTACCAGGCGGGAGAGAATATATACTTTGATACCTCTAAGCTGGGGCATTATTATGCGCTGACCAATCACGAAGAAGAGGAGCTACTCGTGGGGGTGCGCGAGGATGTAGAGCAGGATATCAATAAAAAGAATAAAAGCGACTTTGTACTGTGGTTTACTAAATCCAAGTTCGATCAGCAGGAGCTCAAATGGGACAGCCCATGGGGCGTAGGATATCCCGGATGGCATATCGAATGCTCCAGCATTGCCATTCAGTATTTGGGAGAAAAGCTGGATTTGCACTGCGGCGGCGTAGACAATATTTTCCCGCATCATACAAATGAAATTGCTCAGAGCGAGGCATATCTAGGTCATGATTGGTGCCGTCACTGGTTTCATGTACAGCATCTGAACGATAAGTTTGGTAAAATGGCCAAATCAAAAGGCGATTTTCTCACGGTTTCCCTATTGGAAAGTAAAAGCTATGATCCATTGGTATATAGGCTGTTTTGTCTGCAGTCTCATTATCGCAAGCCGCTTGAATTCAGCTACGATGTGCTGGATAACGTAGCAGCCGCTTATCAAAAGCTATTGGCAAGAGTAAAGGCTCTTCAGCCAGCCGGCGAGCCGGAAACAGAGACAGTAAAGCAGTATCAGGAGCAGTTTTTGCAAGTGGTTGGAAACGATCTAAACACATCGTCCGGTCTGACGGTGCTATATGACGTGCTAAAAGCGGATATAAGCGATGCAACGAAGCTGGCGCTCATAGAGGATTTTGACAGGGTGCTCTCTCTGGATTTGACCAAACGGCGGAGCGAGGAGAAGCCAGATACGGCGCTTTCTGCTTATGTAGAGGAAAAGATAGCAGAAAGAAAAGCAGCTAAGAAGGCAAAGGATTTTGCGAAAGCCGATGCCATCCGGGAGGAGCTGGCAGGGCAGGGAATTCAGATTAAGGATACACGAGAAGGCACTGTCTGGGAAAAAGTATAAATAAACAAGGCGTTACCTAAGAATTTAGGTAACGCCTTTTCTGTAGTTTGTATAGGATCAGATTTTGGTTAAGCCCTTCATACCGCGAATCTTGAGCGGAAGTCCAAATAGATTGATAAATCCTTCTGCATCTTTATGGTCATAGAGCTCTCCGGTAGTAAAGCTGGCGATGCTCTCACTGTACAGAGAATAAGGAGAAGTGCAGCCGGCAGGAATGATATTTCCTTTATATAATACCAGATTCACAGTACCGGTGATAACCTCCTGTGTGGAATCCACAAAGGCCGCCAAAGCCTCGCGCAGAGGAGTAAACCATTCACCGGAATATACGAGCTCTGCATATTTTACAGCAATCTGCTGTTTATAGGCATAAGTCTGTTTGTCCAGGCACATATGCTCAAGCTGTTCATGCGCTTTGAACATAATCGTACCGCCGGGAGTCTCATAGACGCCGCGGGATTTCATGCCGACAACACGGTTTTCCAGAATATCGGTAATGCCGATACCATGTTCACCGCCCAGTTTGTTGAGCGCCTTGAGCAGAGTTACCGGATCCATTTTTTCACCATTTAGCGCAACAGGAACTCCTTTTTCAAAATCCAGAGAAATTTGCACTTCTTCATCCGGAGCCGCCTGAGGCGTTACGCCAAGCTTGAGCAGAGAGTCGTAGTGAGGCGCCTGAGAAGGATCTTCAAGTTCGAGTCCTTCATGGCTGATATGCCAAATATTGCGGTCACGGCTATAACTATCACCGGTTTTGATGGGGCATTCAATACCACGCTGCTGGCAGTATTCAATTTCTTCTTCACGAGACTGCATATCCCAAATCCGCCAAGGAGCAATGATTTTTAATTCCGGAGCCAGCGCCTTGATGGTCAGTTCAAAACGCACCTGGTCATTTCCTTTACCGGTACAGCCATGGCAGATAGCGGTAGCGCCTTCTTTTTTTGCGATATCAACCAAAACTTTGGCAATCAGCGGGCGCGCCATAGAAGTACCGAGCATATAAGTGGTCTCATAGATGGCGCCGGCCTTTAAAGTGGGATAGATATAATCAGTGATAAATTCTTCTGTTACATCCATTAAGTAAAATTTGCAGGCACCACTGGCCAGTGCACGCTCTTCTAAACCATCGGTTTCTTTGCCTTGTCCAACATCGATACAGGCAGCTACCACATCATAATCATAATTTTCCTTTAACCAAGGAATGATGACGGTTGTATCTAAACCGCCGGAATATGCTAATACAACTTTTTCTTTTGCCATAATTAAACTCCTTTTTAAATGTAGATGCTTGATTTAACGAGAATAATTATACATCTTAATTTATAAAAATGCAATACCCTGATTGAAAAAATTTTCACTTGCCAATTAACGCTGAAACGTGTATGATAAGAAGCATCTTATTTCAATTGGGAGGCGATTAAAAGTGGATTTGTATGGGCGCCATTTTCTTACATTGCGTGATTATTCCGCGCAGGAAATTGAATATTTATTAGATTTAGCTGCATATTTAAAGGAAAAAAAGAAAAAAAGAGAGCCTCATCGTTATTTAGAAGGATTTCAGATTGCTTTGTTATTTGAAAAGACAAGCACAAGAACGCGCTGTGCTTTTGAGGTCGCGGCTCATGATCTGGGCATGCAGGCCACGTACTTAGATCCGGCCAGCAGCCAGATGGGCAAAAAGGAAAGCATTCCAGATACGGCAAGAGTGCTGGGTCGCATGTTTGACGGCATTGAGTATCGAGGGTTTGAGCAGGAGAGAGTAGAGGCTCTGGCCCGGTATGCCGGTGTGCCCGTATGGAATGGGCTGACCAATGAATATCATCCCACACAGATGCTGGCAGATATGCTGACGATTCGGGAACATTTTGGAGATTTAAAAGGAAGAAAATTTGTATATATGGGAGATGCCCGGTATAATATGGGGAATTCTCTGATGATCGTATGTGCGAAGCTGGGACTTCATTTTGTTGCTTGTACGACGGCAAAATATTTCCCGGAGGAGGAGCTGGTGACGTATTGCCGGCAGGAGGCCGCTCGCTCAGGAGGCAGCGTGCAGCTAATCGAAAATGTAGAAGAAGCCGTACAGGGAGCGGATGTGATTTATACGGATGTATGGGTATCCATGGGAGAGCCTAAGGAGGTATGGGCACAGCGAATTAAAGAGCTTAGTCCTTATAAAGTGACAAAGCAGGTTATGGAAGCAGCAGGAAGCCATGCTATCTTCATGCACTGTTTGCCCGCTTTTCATGATCTGAAAACACAGACAGCGCAGGAGATATATGCTGCGTTTGGGATCGAGGATATGGAGGTTACGGACGAGGTGTTTGAAAGTCCGCAGTCGGTTGTGTTTGAAGAAGCTGAAAACAGAATGCATACGATTAAAGCGGTGATGCTGGCTACCTTGCTGAAAGAACAAGATCTGCCGCAGAGGTGAAAGGAAGGGGCTTAACAATGAATCCCAGGATTGAAGAACGAACCAAACGGACGGAATGGTTTTTGCATGATCGATTCGGCATGTTTATTCATTGGGGACTCTATGCGATCCCGGCTCGGGGAGAATGGGTGCGCAGCTATGAGCATATGTCCGTAGAAGAATATCAGCCGTTTTTTGATACCTTTGATCCGGTCTCATATGATCCAAAGGAATGGGCGAGGCTGGCGAAGGAAGCAGGCATGAAATATGCAGTACTCACGGCAAAGCATCATGATGGGTTCTGCCTCTTTGACAGTCAGCTGACGGATTATAAATCCACGAATACGCCTTGTAAACGGGATTTAGTGCGGGAATATGTGGAGGCGTTTCGCGAAGAGGGCATTCGCGTAGGTTTGTATTTTTCGATCATCGACTGGCATCATCCGGATTTTCCTCATTACGGAGATCAAAATCATCCCATGCGCGACTGTGAAGCCTATAAAGGCAAAGAGCATAATTTTGAGCGTTATCTGGAGTATATGCATGGGCAAGTGAGAGAGTTATTGACCAATTATGGCAAGATCGATATCATGTGGTTTGACTTTTCTTATCCCGGTATGGAGTGTGAAACCTGGCGGGCAACCGAGCTGGTTACTATGGCGAGGAGCCTGCAGCCGGATTTGATTATTGATAATCGCCTGGAAGGAAGCGGCCAGCGGTCGGGAACGATTAAAACGCAGAACCCTTCTGTATATGCAGGAGATTTTGCCTGCCCGGAGCAGATGATTCCGCCGGCGGGACTGACAGATGATGCAGGAGAGTCGATTCCATGGGAAGCCTGCATTACGCTTAATGATAACTGGGGCTATTGCAGTGCCGACCATCATTATAAGAGTCCACGGATGATTATTCGCAGTCTGGTCGAATGTGTGAGCAAAAATGGAAATATGATTTTAAATGTAGGGCCGGATGCCAAGGGGCGAATCCCGGAAGAGTCGGTTGCCATATTAAAAGAAGTCGGCCGATGGATGAAGGATCATCATGACAGTATTTATGGCTGCGGTATTGCAGAGCTTCCTAAACCGGAATGGGGAAGATATACGCAAAACGGAAACCGGCTGTATGCTCATATTTATGAGGAATGTATGGGTCCCATTTGTTTGAGTAAGCTGGCCGGCCGGGTTAAGAGCGCAAGGCTTATGAAAGACGGGTCAGAGATTCAAATGACAAATTATTGGAATATCAGAGAATACCCGCAGGATGCGTTCTTTTTCTTTGATAGTAAGCGGTGCTGGACCTTTCCTTTGCCAGATGAAAATGATACGGTAGTGGAGATTATTTTAAAAGAATGAGACTTTGGATGCATGGCTGCGGCTCCCAGCCTAAAGAAGGAGCCAGACATTTAAAAGAGCTTGGCTTTGAAGCCATGGTAGGCGGTGAAGAAGCCGTACAGGCGGCCTTAGATCAGGGACTGCAGGCATATCTTTGCAGCGGGGCTTATCGGGGACCGGCCTTTACGGGAGAAGAATGGTTGGCCGAGGATATGTGGGGACGGAAACAGACGTGGTTTTCTTCTACATGCCCCACGCGTAAAGAAGTGCGTGCCTATAATTTGGATACTATTCGCAAAATGGCAGAGAAGCCGGGAATACAGGGGATTTTGATTGATGGCGTACGCTTTGCATCGCCGAGTTCAGGAGAAAGCAGCGATGCATTTTACACTTGTTTTTGTCCGCACTGCATGGAAAAGGCTGAAAAGATGGGATTTGATGCGAAGGAGATGCGCGTGGCTGCTGCCATGCTGTATGATTTTTTGCATGGAAAGTCGCTGGATTTATTACCCTTTTATGCTGGTCTCAAAGAGTGGATGGAGTTTCGCAGAGCGGCCACAACAGAACATCTGCTTGACTTCGTAAAAACAGTGAAAGAGGTCAATCCGGATTTAAAAGCCGGTATCTATATTTTTGCGCCTGCGCTCAGTGATCTGGTCGGACAGCATTATCGAGATCTGCGGGGCAAAATGGATATCATAGCGCCCATGCTGTACCGCTGTTATCCCGAGAAAAGCGGTCCGGCATGCCTGAATGTGGAGCTCGCAGATATGCTTCGCATGCTCGGGGAGGCTGCTCATCTTACGCCGCAGCAGCGCATTTATGCGCTGAATGCAGTGACCGGGCATGAACTGGTGGGTTATGAAGATCCCAGCGAACTGCGAAAGGGGCTGGATGTCTCTATTTTGCGCCGCGAAGCGCAGCGCGCTAAAAGAATGAGTGCGGATCAAGAAGTCATTCCGATTATTGAGCTTGATGATCCTAAATTGGAGACGGCTATATCGCAGACGATGGCGGGCGGTGCTGACGGCGTTAACTTCTTTTTATATGATCAGGCGCTGGTGGAGAAGCACCGGGATCTGTGGAGGAGGATCAGCGGATGAAGACGCTGCTGACGGCGATCAATGCGAAATATATTCATTCCAATCCTGCGGTCTATTCACTGCAAAAAAGTGCTTTAGCGTATGCAGAAAAGTGGCAGCTGGAGGTGGGTGAGGTGAAGGTCAGGGAGTTTACGATCAATCAAAGCATAGAGACGATTTATTATGAAATTATGGCAGAAAAGGCAGAGGTGGTGGCCTTTTCTGTCTATATTTGGAATCTGGAAATCGTCAGCCGGCTTTGTCAGGACCTGAAAAGAGCAATTCCTGAGCTGCAGATCTGGCTGGGAGGGCCGGAGGTTTCGTATGGAGTAGAAGGAAAGCTGCTGGCCGAGGATAGCTATGACCTTATTATGGAAGGGGAAGGCGAGCATGTATTTTTTGCTCTTCTGGCGGAAAAGTGCGGTGAAGGTCATGAAGCATGGCAGGCAGAGCGGAGTACCTGGGGGATTCAGCAAGAGGGAAAGCGATTTTGGGCAAAGCTGATTGAAAATCTGGATGAGCTTCCTTTTATTTATGAGGATATGCGGCCCTTTGTAAACCGGATTGTGTATTATGAAGCATCCAGAGGGTGTCCATTTCATTGTGCGTATTGTTTGTCGGCTGCGGAAGGGGGCGTGCGTGAGCTTCCGCTGGAGCGCGTTTTGCATGAGCTTAATGATTTGGTGTGGAAAGGGGTCCGGCAGATTAAGCTGGTGGATCGAACATTTAATTGTCATGAAAAGCGTGCGCACGCCATTTTGCAGTGGATTGCAGAACTTCCGGAGGATTGTCCTACGAATTTTCATTTTGAAATCGAGGCCAATCTTCTTTCAGATGAATTGATTGATCGGATGATTACACTTCCGAGGGGGCGGATTCAGCTGGAAATAGGGATTCAGTCGACACATATGCCGACGCTTCGGGCTTGCGGGCGAACGGAGCGTCTTGATAGGGTGATGGCGCACATTAAACGGCTGCAGCAGGCGGGCAACATCAATCTGCATGTGGATTTAATTGCAGGGCTGCCGCTGGAGACATATGAGATCTTTAAAAATTCCTTTGATACAGTGTACCGTTTAAAAACGCACCAGTTTCAGCTGGGCTTTTTAAAGCTGCTTACGGGTGCGCCTATGAATGCATTGGTAGAGCGGTACGGATATGTTTTTTCGACCCATCCGCCTTATGAAATTTTAAAAAATGACTTTTTGAAGCCGGAGGAAATATTTCGGCTCAAATGTATAGAGGATGTGCTGGAGAGGCTATATAATTCCGGGCGTTTTTCGCACTATTTGACGCTGCTGGAGCAGCAGTATGAAAGCCCATTTGCTATGATGGAGGAGATTGCCGGATATTTTTGGAAAAAGGGGCGAATCTTTACCGCGATGGGACAGACAGAAATCTATCAGGAGATGGCACTGTTTTCCAACGCTTTTGCTCAGGCAAAGGAGTTGCAAAATGGACTTTTGATTGACTATTATGTATCCACGCCTTCCGATCAGCTGCCGGAGGCACTTAAAGCGATAGGCCAGCGGATACAGGATTCGAAAACAAGACAGGCCGAAAAGCTTCGCAGTGACGCGCTTTTGAAAAAAGTGGGACGCCGGGATAGAAAGATTGTGCTGCGAGCCTGTGAGAACCGGCTGCTTGCGATTGATTATACGCAGCGCGATCCAGTCACCGGTTTGTATGAGCTGGTGACTTGGGAGGAGAGCTGAATTATGAAAAGCAGCCGTCCAATGTAATGATATCACCGGTCAGATAAGGGCATTTTTCGCCGCATAGAAAGAGCGCCAGCTCAGCGACCTCCTGCACAGAACCAAAACGGCCGAGACCAATATTTTCTTCTAAAGCCGTGCGTTCAGCTGAGGTAAGAAACTGGTTCATATCCGTATCAATGGCGCCGCAGGCAATGGCGTTGACACGGATATGGCTGGGAGCAACTTCTTGAGCCAGCGCTTTAGTAAAGGCATTTAAGCCGCCCTTTGAGGCAGAATAGGCAACTTCACAGGAAGCGCCGCGCTCACCCCACATGGAAGAGATGTTGAGAATAACTCCTTGAGAACGACGGATCATAGGAGGAAGGGCCAGGCGGCTGCAGAGAAAAGCGCTGCGAAGATTAGTATGAAGCACATGATCCCATTCCTCCACCGTCATATCCTGCAAAAGTCCTATATGAGAAACGCCGGCATTGTTGATCAATGCATCAAGATGGGAGGTATGCCGGCTGATAAAGGAGAAAATAGCTTCTACATCAGCAGGCACGCTTACATCC
>CANOUM010000061.1 GCA_947570515.1 uncultured Clostridia bacterium | reverse complement strand
ATGAATTTGCTCGCCGTACTGATCGTGAACTGCCTGCAGGCCGGCAGTCAAAAGTGCTTCTTCCAGTTTCATAACGTCGCGGAATGAGTTGATATAGCTAAATTCCAAATCAAATCCGGTAAATTCAGTTGTATGCTTACTGGTATAGGATTTCTCGGCGCGAAACACAGGTCCTACCTCAAAGATTCGCTCAAAGCCTGCTGCCATAGCCATCTGTTTATAGAACTGAGGGCTCTGCGCAAGATAGGCATTGCGGTCAAAGTATTTTACTTCAAAAACATCCGAGCCGCTTTCGCTGGCAGTGCCAATTAGCTTAGGCGTATGGATTTCAACAAAGTGTTCATCCAAAAGATACTGCCGCATAGCGCCAACCAGAGCAGTCTGCACCTGAAACATCAGCTGATTTTCACTGGTCCGCAGATCAATCCAGCGATAATCAATACGCTGGTCGATGCTGGAGCGTTCCACCGCTTTTTTCTTTTTGGTTGCCGGAATTTCCTTGCGGATAATCGGCAAAGCCTCCGCAATGCTCTCAATATGAATATCACTTGGAATCATCTCAATTCCGCCCATTTTTACATATTCATTTTCAGCGGCTGTGCCCCAAACCGTCAGCACAGAATCATTGGTAACATGCTCCAGGCGCTCAGCCAGCGCTGGATTTTGCTCTTTTTCCAGTGTTACCTGCAGCTTCCCGGTAATATCTTTCAAAACGATAAAAATCATCGATTTACTATTGCGGATATTGTCCACAAAGCCCTGAATCTTTATCCTGTTTCCCAGATGGTTTCTAATATCTTTTATATATACGCGATCATTCATAGCAAGAAAGCCTCCACTTTTAAATTGTCATTACTTTAGCACGTTTCAGTGCAAAAATCAATTCACAAATCAAGAAGGAGTCAAGGGATTCGGTCATATTCAATGCTATCTATCAGAATCTGATAGCCTACCTTTTTATAAACATGATTAGAAACAGGATTTTCCTGATCCACATAAAGCCCTAAATATTCAGCGCCTTTTGCAAGCTGTTCTTTTGCAATGAGCTGCATCATAGAAGCACAGTAGCCGCGCCCGCGGCAAGAAGGATGCGTATATACGCCTGAGATGCAGCAGCCGTGATTTAGCCGGCGGGCAACATAAGCGGTAGAAGCAATCTGTCCCTCAGGCGTTTCATATACATAGAGGGAATGATCAACTAACAAGGTCTGCTGTTTCTCATACGCCTTTTCCCGTTCATTTTCAGAAATAGCAAGCCCTGCATCCTGATGAAAGCCGAGAGCATACTCTGTCAGTACATTTAAATCATCGGCAGAGGCCATGCGAAAACGGCCGGGGCTAACCGGAAAATCATTAACGCTGCGCAGTTCCATGATATCCATGCTATGTCCGCGCTGATAGGTATGATTTTGATCGCAGGCCAGATACAGATCACAGATTTGCCGGGATGCCAAAATGCCCGAAATCTCAATACGCTGCTGTTCAATATAATTAAAAACAAGTGAAACGGCATCAGCCGCAAAGGAAGAGTCCAAAGCATACATCAGCAGCCGATAAGGAGCTAGATGTGCAAATAAAAACAGGGGTAACTGCTGATCATTTAAAACGGCGCCGAAAAAGCAGTCCTTGCCGGCAGAGGTCATGGCATGGCTATGTGCATTGCCTAAAATAAGCTGATAAACAACTTCATGGCTTGCCATCAAAGACTCATAGCAGTCTAAGAATTCCTGACCATGTGTACAAATAGAAAGTTTCATTGGATAGACCTCCTGAATCAATATTTTACCGGTGAGTATAGCAAGGGCAGGATCAAAATGCAAGAAAAATATATTTTAATATATTTAATACTTGACAAGAAAGCGCTAAGCGGCTAGAATACTGCGTAAAGGTTATGAAGGATTAAAAATACCGCAGAGGTGTTTCAGAGAGCCGTTGGATGGTGTGAAACGGTACACGGAGCGGGGATAGCTCTTTTCCTGAACCGCTGACTGAACAGGTCTCATGACACAGGTTTTCCATCAAAGGCTTGAAGTCATAAGACAAGTAGGATCAGACGGGCTCTCCCGTTATAGAGAATCTGCGTTGATGGACGCGGAGTGAGTGGGTTTTTATCACCAAGAAGAGTGGTACCGCGGAGGATTAGATGATCTTCGTCTCTTTTGAACAAAACAGATTTCTGCTTTGGGATAAAGAGGCTTTTTTATATATAACAGGTTACCTCCCTGCAGCAGATGTTAAAAAAAGAAAAAAGGAAGGTATGGGGACATGAAAGGATTTGAAAAGTATGGCCGGCAGTTTTTTGAAGCGCCGGTTCACGAGATGAGCTGGACTCAGAAAACATATATTGATCATGCGCCGGCCTGGTGCAGCGTGGATTTGAGAGACGGCAATCAGGCACTTATTACGCCGATGAGTCTGGAAGAAAAGCTGGAATTTTTCAAACTATTGGTCAAGGTGGGGTTTAAAGAAATTGAAATTGGATTTCCGGCCGCCTCGGAAACGGAATATGAATTTTGCCGTACGCTGATTGAAAACGATATGATTCCTGATGATGTCAGCATTCAGGTGCTGACACAGTCACGTGAACATATCATTGCTAAGACTTTTGAGGCGCTGAAAGGCGCTAAGCATGCGATTGTGCATTTGTATAATTCCACATCAGTGGCGCAGCGCGAACAGGTATTTAAAAAGAGCAAACAGGAAATTATCGACATTGCTACATTTGGTGCCAAGCTTTGTTTAGAATACAGGGCCAAAACAGAAGGGCATTTTCAGTTTGAATACTCGCCTGAAAGCTTTACAGGCACCGAGCCTGAATTTGCTGCCGAGATCTGTAATGAGGTCATTGATATCTGGCGTCCGACGGCAGAAGATCAGGTCATCATCAATTTACCGGTTACGGTTTCGCATTCTATGCCGCATGTGTATGCCAATCAGGTAGAATATATGTGCCGTCATTTGCATAGCCGCGAGAATCTTGTGATTTCGCTGCATCCTCATAATGACCGCGGCTGCGCGGTGGCCGACAGTGAAATGGGACTTCTGGCCGGCGGTGACCGGATCGAGGGCACTCTGTTTGGCAATGGAGAGCGTACGGGTAATGTGGATATCATCACATTGGCGCTGAATATGTATTCTCAAGGGGTGGATCCGAAGCTTGATTTTACCAATCTGCCGGAGATTACAGAAGTCTATGAAAAAGTCACCCACATGCATGTATATGAACGACAGCCCTATAGCGGCCGTTTGGTTTTTGCCGCTTTCAGCGGCTCTCATCAGGATGCCATCGCCAAAGGCATGAAGTGGCGGGCAGAAAAGCAGCCGGAGCATTGGAATGTGCCTTATCTGCCCATTGACCCCATGGATGTGGGGCGCGTATATGAAGCAGATGTTATCCGGATCAATTCGCAGTCCGGTAAAGGCGGCATTGGCTATATTATGGAAACCAGGTTTAATTTTGTGCTTCCGCCTAAGATGAGAGAGGTATTTGGCTATCAGGTAAAGAGCGTATCCGATCATGCGCATAAGGAACTGCAGCCAGAGGAAGTATATGAAATCTTTAAGCAAAGCTATGTCAATGTTTTATCACCGCTGCAGATTCCCGAAACACATTATAAGCAGCTGCCGGATGGGATTGAAGCACAGGTTACGATAGAAGCAGGCGGAGAGCGCTGCATAGAGACTGCGGCCGGCAATGGACGACTGGATGCGGTGAGCAATGCGATTCGAAAAGCGAGAGGGATTCATTATAAATTGGAGAGCTATACAGAGCATTCTTTGGAAGATAAAACCGATTCCAGCGCGGCATCCTATGTGAGTATTTCTGATGAAAACGGCCGGCAGTACTGGGGCGTGGGGATTGACAGCGATATTATCGTATCTTCTGTGAAGGCACTGCTTTCTGCCGTAAATAATATGCTGACCGCAGGTCATTAAAGGAGTAAAGAACCAGATGAAGATTTCAGGCGCACAGATTTTGATTGAAACCTTGATTGAGCAAGGAGTTACCGATGTTTTCGGATATCCCGGCGGTCAGGTGCTGAATATATATGATGAGCTATATAAGGCCAGCGACCGTATCCATCATGTGCTTGCAGCACATGAGCAGGGAGCGGCGCATGCCGCCGACGGCTATTCCAGAGCTACCGGCAAGGTGGGAGTTGTCATTGCTACGTCCGGACCCGGCGCGACCAATTTGGTCACAGGGATTTCAACGGCTATGATGGATTCTATCCCTATGGTGGCTATCACGGGAAATGTGCCGTGCTCTTTAATAGGAAAAGATAGTTTTCAAGAGATTGATATCACAGGCATTACGCTGCCCATCACCAAGCATAATTATTTTGTCAACAACGTAGAGGATTTGGCAGACGTCATTCGCGAGGCTTTTCAGATCGCGAAATCCGGGCGCCCCGGTCCGGTTCTGGTTGATATCCCTAAAGATGTACAGGTCGCGCAATGTGAATTCAATAAAAAATCGGTTATGCCCTTTATCCCGCAGCGGATGGCAAAGCAGGCTGATATCGACGAGGCAGTGCGCCTGATTAACGAGGCCAAGCGTCCTTATATCTATATCGGCGGTGGTGCCGCAGGCCGTAAAATGGGTAAGCAGATTCTCGCCCTGGCCGATAAAATTGATGGCTACATAGGATGTACTTTCATGGGCCTTTCAGCAATTTCCAATTCCTGCGAGCGTTTTTTAGGCATGGAAGGCATGCATGGGCATTATGCATCCTCCATGGCCAATAAAGATGCGGATCTCATCATTGGCGTTGGCGTACGTTTCAGCGACCGGGCCACCGGCAATGTCGCCAAATATGCCAAAGGAGCCAAAATTATTCAGCTGGATCCTGACTTTTCCGAAATCAATAAAAACGTCAGAGTCGATGTAGGAATCATATGCGATATTGTAGATGCAATCGAGCGGATTCTCATCAGTGTAGACAGCAAAAAGCATCCTGCATGGCAGGAAACAGTCGAAGGCTTTTTAAAGGAAGAACAGCGGATTGCCGAAGAGGCAGAAGCTGCTGCGACCGTACCGATGACGCCTAAAAAGATGTTTGATATCATTAACGAGCTCAAAACACCGGAGACCATCATTGCTACCGATGTCGGACAGCATCAGATGTGGACGGCACAATATGTCGATTTTAAAAAGACCAGACGGTTCGTTTCCAGCGGCGGTCTTGGCACGATGGGCTTTGGGCTGGGAGCTGCGATTGGCGCTCAGATTGCTACGGGAGATCCTACCGTGCTCATCACGGGTGACGGCAGCTTTGGCATGAACCTGAATGAACTGGCAACCGCTGTGTCGTATCAGGTGCCTCTGGTCATTGTGATTGTGAATAACGGCGTACTTGGCATGGTGCGTCAGTGGCAGACTCTGTTTTTTGAAGAACGATACTCCAATACTGTACTGGCAAGACAGACTGACTTTGTTAAGCTGGCAGAAGCGTTTGGCGCACGCGGCGTGCGCGTGCAGACGCCAGAGGAGTTTAGAGCTGCTTTTGCGGAAGGAATGCAGGCAAAAGGTCCGTTTATTATTGATACACTCATTGATCAGGATGAGTTTGTGCTTCCCATGCTGCCTCCGGGCGGCTCCATTGAGGATATCATTGTGAAGAAGGAGGCGAAGGCATGAAAAACAAATTTGTGATTGCTGTATATGTAGATAATAAATTTGGCGTGCTGACACGTGTGACCAGTATGTTTACACGGCGCGGATTTAATATTGATGCGCTCACCGTAGGGGAAACAGAACGTCCGGAATATTCTCGAATTACCATTTCGCTCAGCGGAGACGGATACGCCAGAGAGCAGATGATCAATCAGCTGCGCAAGCTGTATAATGTGAAAAAAGTGGAAATTTTAGAGGATGAAGGCGCTGTTAAGCGGGAGCTTTCTCTGATCAAGCTGAAGAATGCCGCGGAGCACCGGGCGGATATTATGACGGCTGTACAGGTGTACCGTGCTAAGATCATTGATTATGGTACGGAGAGCATGTGCATTGAGATTACAGGCGAATCCTCTAAAATCGATGCATTTATTCAGACGGTGATGCCTTACGGGATCATCGAGATGTGCCGGACCGGCGTGGTGGCGCTGGAACGCGGCAGCGGCAGTATTTTAGAAAAAGAGTAATAGTGTTTATTCACATCGTTTACAGGTGTTGAACAATATATTTTATCCTAAAAGGAGAGATCTATCATGGCAAACATTTATTATCAGCAGGATTGTAATCTGGCAAAATTGAACGGTAAGACCGTTGCCATTATCGGTTATGGTTCTCAGGGACATGCACATGCGCTAAACCTGAAAGAGTCAGGGGTAAACGTAATTGTAGGACTGTATGAGGGCAGCAAGAGCTGGCCGAAGGCAGAGGCAGCGGGACTGAAGGTCATGACCTCCGCGGAGGCGGCTAAGAATGCCGATATCATCATGATTCTGATCAACGATGAGAAACAGGCTAAGCTGTATAAAGAGAGCATTGAGCCTAATTTGACAGAAGGCAAGACGCTTGCCTTTGCCCATGGCTTTAATATTCATTTCGGTTGTATTAAACCTCCGAAGAACGTGAACGTGATCATGATTGCCCCCAAGGGGCCCGGACATACAGTGCGCAGTGAGTATCAGGCCGGCAAGGGTGTGCCCTGTCTGATTGCCATTGAGCAGGATGCAACCGGAGATGCACTGGAGATTGGCCTTGCTTATGCGCTGGGCATTGGCGGTGCGCGTGCCGGCGTGCTGGAGACTACGTTCCGTACTGAGACCGAGACGGATTTGTTTGGTGAGCAGGCTGTGTTGTGCGGCGGTGTTTGTGCGCTGATGCAGGCAGGTTTTGAGACGCTGGTCGAAGCAGGATATGATCCGCGTAATGCGTATTTTGAGTGTATTCATGAGATGAAGCTGATCGTGGATCTGATTTATCAGAGCGGCTTTGAGGGGATGCGGTATTCCATTTCGAACACGGCTGAGTATGGCGATTATATTACCGGTCCGAAGATCATTACCGAGGAGACAAAGAAAGCCATGAAGAAGATTCTGGCTGATATTCAGGATGGTTCCTTTGCTAAGGAGTTTCTGCTGGATATGTCAGATGCCGGTTCTCAGGTGCATTTCAATGCGATGAGAAAGATTGCGTCTGAGCATCCGTCTGAGCTGGTCGGCAAGGAAATCCGCAAGCTGTATAGCTGGAGCGATGAGGATAAGCTGATCAACAACTGATGAAAATGCTAAACAAGGGCTGTCGCTGCCTCGCGAGTACGCGGCATCGGCAGCCCTTCCTATTGGAATAAGGAGAAGAGAATGATTAAAGATACTATTGTGGATGGATTTCAAAATGCGCCGCATCGCTCGCTGTATCATGCGCTGGGCTTGACTAAGGAGGAGCTGGCGCGTCCGCTGATCGGAGTCGTATGCTCTTATAATGAAATTGTGCCCGGTCATATGAATCTGGATAAGATCGCACAGGCCGTTAAGATGGGCGTAGCCATGGCTGGCGGTACGCCGATCATGTTTCCGGCCATTGCAGTATGCGATGGAATTGCCATGGGACATACCGGTATGAAATATTCACTGATTACGCGGGACATGATTGCCGATTCGACCGAGGCGATGGCGATGGCACACGGGTTTGACGGTTTGGTGATGATTCCTAATTGTGACAAGAACGTGCCGGGGCTTTTAATGGCGGCGGCCCGTCTGAATATTCCTACGATTTTTGTGAGCGGTGGTCCGATGCTGGCCGGCCGTGTAGGCGGCAAAAAAACAAGTTTGTCCAGTATGTTTGAGGCTGTAGGGGCGTATACGGCCGGGAAAATTGATGAGGCAAAGCTGACGGAGTTTGAGGAAAAGACATGTGCTTCCTGCGGTTCCTGCTCCGGTATGTATACGGCTAATTCGATGAACTGTCTTACTGAGGTGCTGGGTATGGGGCTTTCGGGCAACGGCACGATCCCTGCGGTGTATTCAGCCAGAATTGAGCTGGCTAAGCATGCCGGTATGCAAATTATGGAGCTGGTGAAGCAAAATATTCGTCCGCGCGATATCATGACGGAAGCGGCCATTCGCAACGCCGTGACAGCCGATATGGCGCTGGGCTGTTCTACGAATAGTATGCTGCATCTGCCGGCAATTGCCAATGAATGCGGCGTAGCTTTTAATCTGGATATGGCGAATGAGATCAGCGAAAAAACACCGAATCTCTGTCATCTGGCGCCTGCAGGGCCAACCTATATGGAGGATCTGAACGAGGCAGGCGGCGTTTATGCTGTACTGAAAGAATTAAGCAAGCTGGGGCTGCTGGAGGAGAGCGTGATGACCTGCACAGGGCATACGCTGGGTGAAAATATAAGACAAGCACAGAATCTGGATGAAACGGTGATTCGTACACCGGAAAATCCATATAGTAAAACAGGCGGAATTGCTGTACTGCGCGGCAATCTGGCGCCGGATGGATGCGTTGTAAAGCGCAGCGCCGTAGCGCCGGAGATGTTAAAGCATGAAGGACCTGCCAAGGTATTTAACAGTGAAGAAGA